>NZ_JBJZOG010000041.1:0-55906 GCF_047200535.1 Micromonospora mangrovicola
GGTGGCGCCGTGAGCGGGTCCGCCCCCATGGTCGAGGTGCTCCGGGCCGGTGCCCTCACCACCGTGCAGGACCTGGGTCGGCCCGGGTACGCGCACCTCGGCGTCCCCCGCTCGGGAGCGCTCGACCCGGCTGCGCTGATGCTGGCCAACCGGCTCGTCGGCAACCCGGCGAACGCCGCCGGCCTGGAGATCACCCTGACCGGTTGCGAGCTGCGCTTCAGCCGCGCCGTCACCGTGGCGCTCACCGGCGCGGAGGTGGCCGTCCTGGTCGAGCGACCGGCGGTAGCCCGGCCGGACACGGTCGTCGGGCCGCCCCCCGGCGGCCGCCCGGTCGAGCGTCGGCCGGGCGACGTGGGCCGGCCGCTCTCCCTGCCGGCCGGGACGGGGCTGCGCATCGGGGCGGCCCGTACCGGCCTGCGGACCTGGCTCGCCGTCTCCGGTGGTGTCGCGGTCGAGCCGGTGCTCGGCAGCCGCGCCACGGACACCCTCTCCGGTCTCGGCCCACCCCCGGTACGCGACGGCGACCGGCTGCCCCTCGGGCCGGCCATCGCCCCGCCCGGCCCGGTCGACCTCACCGTCGTCCCGCCCGTTCCCGCCGAGCTGCGGCTGACGCTGAGACTCGGCCCCCGGCACGACTGGTTCGGCGACACCGCACTCGGCCTGCTCTTCGGCACCGCGTACACGGTCAGCCCACTGAGCAACCGGGTCGGCGCGCGACTGGTCGGCGCGGCCCTGCCTCGCGCGGTGGCCGGGGAGCTGCCCAGCGAGGGCCTCGTCCTCGGCGCGGTGCAGGTGCCGCCGGACGGCCAACCGCTGATCTTCCTCGCCGACCATCCCACCACCGGCGGATACCCGGTCGTCGGGGTGGTGGACGACGTGACCCCGCTCGCGCAGGCCCGGCCAGGGACTACGGTGAGGTTCCATGGACCTCAACGCTGACCTCGGCGAGGGATTCGGCATCTGGCGGCTCGGCGACGACGAGGCGCTGCTGGCGCTGATCACCTCCGCCAACGTCGCCTGTGGCTTTCACGGCGGCGACCCGTCCACCATGCACCGGGTCTGCGCCGCAGCGGGCGCCCGGGGGGTCGCGGTGGGTGCCCAGGTCGGCTACCGGGACCTCGCGGGCTTCGGGCGGCGGCACATCGCGTACGACTTCGCCGAACTACGTGACGAGACGATCTACCAGATCGGGGCGCTCGACGGCTTCTGCCGCCTGTTCCGCTCCCGGGTCCGCTACGTCAAGCCGCACGGCGCGCTCTACCACGCGGCGGCCTGCGACGAGGCCCAGGCGGCCGCGCTGGTCGCCGCGGTCAGCAGCTACGACCACGAACTGCCGCTGCTCTGCCCGCCCGGCTCGGTGCTCGCCCAGCTCGCCGTCGGCGCCGGGCTGCGGGTCGTTGCCGAGGGCTTCGCCGACCGGAACTACCTGCCCAACGGCCAGCTGGTGCCGCGTACCGCCGCCAACGCGCTGGTCAGCGATCCGGAAGAGGTGGCCACCCGGGCCGTGCGGATGGCCACCGAGCGGACCGTCGTCGCGGTCGACGGCAGCGTGGTCCCGTGCCAGGTCGAGTCGATCTGCCTGCACGGGGACACCCCCGGCGCGGTGCGCTCCGCCGAACTGGTCCGGGCCGTCCTCATCGACGCCGGGGTCCCGCTCACTCCGTTCGCGTGAAATGAGCGGGCCGCCGGCGATGGCGGCAGGGCCCCCGCCCGACGAGCGGGGGCCGCGCGCTCAGGCGTCGTCCATGCCCCGCAGGATCAGGGGGAGGCGGCTGGCCCCGCCCTCGACCACGCGTACGGGGACGCCCCAGTCCTGCCGGGTCAGGTGGCAGGCGGCGTGCTCGACGTCGGCGTCGCAGGTGGCCGCCTGGGCGGTCACCTGGAGCACGCCCTGCGCCACCGAGCCGTCGACCACCAGCCGGCGGGACAGGTCGGTGGTCGTCCCCGCCCCCTCGATCAGCAGCTCCGGCGGGGACGCCGAGACCACCAGCCGGGTCGACGGCCCGTACGTCTCGTCCAGCTTCTGCCCGGGCGCGGGCGTGAAGATGACGTCCAGGGTCAGGTCGCCGGCCGCCACGTCGGTCGGCTCCCGCTCCAGCTTGTGCCGGGGGCCGTCCACCGTGCTCGCGCCAGCGGCGGTGAGCGCGCCCGGGGCCAACCGGGTCAGCCGGTGCGCCGCCGACTCGACCACCAGCACGTCGCCCTCGGCGGTGAGCACCAGGCCGCTCGGCTCGGCCAGCCCGGCCGCCACCGTGCCGACCTGGCCGGTCTCCGGGTCGAACCGGCGTACCGCGCCGTTGTACGTGTCGGCGATCAGCACCGAACCGTCGGGCAGCGCGCACACCCCCAGCGGGTGCTGCAACAGGGCCCGCTCGGCCGGCCCGTCCACGTGCCCGAAGTCGAAGAGCCCCTGACCGACGGCGGTGCTCAGCACGCCGTTCTCGACGTACCGGACGGCGCTGGTCTCGCTGTCGGCGATCCAGAGCCGGCTGCCGTCGGCCGAGACGGACAGGCCGGAGGGCTGGGCCATCCAGACGTCCGGCAGCGGCCCGTCGCGCAGCGCCTCGACGGTGGTCCCGGCGTACACGCCGGCGGTCCGCTTGACCGGGTCGAACCACCAGAGCTGGTGGATGCCGGCCATGGCGATCACGATCTTGTCGTTGTACCAGGCCACGTCCCAGGGAGAGGAGAGGTCGACGGAGGTCGCGTCGTGCGCGTGGTCGTCGATCGTGGAACGCCACTGCCGGCCGGTGCCGGCGACCGTGACCACCTCGCCGGTGTCGAACCGCACGCCGCGCAGCAGGTGGTTGACCGTGTCCGCGACGACCACGTTGTACCCGGCCACCTCGGCGACGTGCGGGGGAAGCAGGCAGAGCCCCTGGGGCTCGGAGAAGGTGGCGCTGTCGGCCGGGCCGTCGGCGTGGCCCCGGGTGCCGGACCCGATCCGGCGGACCACCTTCTCGCCGTCGGGGGCCAGCTCGACCAGGGAATGCCGGGCCGAGTCGGAAACCAGCAGGTTGCCGCCGTCGAGCGCCACGACCTTGCCGGGGAACCGCAGCGTGGTCTCCGGCTCGGCGGGCGGGACGTACGGGCCCTCGCCCCGGTGCAGGGTGCCCTTCGCCTCGTGGGTGGCGATCAGGTCGTCGATCAGCTTGGCCAGCCCCTCGGCGTGCCCCTCGCCGGCCATGGTGGCGACCACGTAGCCCTCGGGGTCGACCACCGCCAGGGTCGGCCAGGCCTTCGCCGCGTACTGCTGCCACATGTCCAGCTCGGGGTCGTCGAGCACGGGGTGGTGCACGCCGTACCGCTCGACGGCCGCAGCCAGGGCGTCCGCGTCCTTTTCGTGCTCGAACTTGGGCGAATGCACGCCGATCACGACCAGCACGTCGCCGTAGCGCTCCTCCAGTGGGCGCAGCTCGTCGAGGACGTGCAGGCAGTTGATGCAGCAGAAGGTCCAGAAGTCGAGGAGGACGATCTTGCCGCGCAGGTCGGCCAGGGTGACGGCCTTCCCACCGGTGTTCAGCCAGGCCCGACCCCGCAGTTCGGGGGCGCGTACGCGTGCGCTCATGCCCCCATCGTGCCGCACCGGCGGCGGCCGGCCGCCCGACGGGGTGGTGGAGAGGTGTACGTGACAGCCGGCGAGGTTGTGCGACGGAGGTGACCGCTCACCGACCCCGCTACGCACGACGGCGGGGCCACGGAAACCGTGGCCCCGCCGTCGAGGATCTGTCAGCTGCCGGCCGGCTTGAGGCAGAGCACCCGGTTCCCCTCGACGCCCTTGAGCGACACGGTGGGCTGCGTCGGGTCGGCGCACTTGTCCTTGCTGTCGACCTTCGAGACGACGGTGAACGCGCCCTGTTCGCCACAGTCGGCCGCCGCCGCGGTCGTGCCGGACTGCTTGATGCAGGAGCCCACGGCCGGGTCGAACGGGGCTGCCTTCCCGTGGTCGCCGCCGAGCTTGCCGAGCAGCGCGAGCGCGCCGAGCGGAACGGCGAGGATCAGCACCGCCGCGATCAGCACGAGGGCCAGCACCCTGCCGTTGCGCACCTTCGGAGCGGGCGCCTCGGTCTGCGTCTCCGCCTCCGGCTTGAAGGCGTCGAAGCGGCCCTGCTCCGGGTCGCCGGCCGGGCCCTGCTGCCAGGGGGGCGGGGCCTGCTGCGGCGGTGGCGGGAACGCGGCCGGGAAGCCACCCGGCGCGCCCTGCCCCTGACCCGGCACGGCGACGGCGGCCCGGCCACCGGCCGGCGCGCCGAACTGGTCCGGCTGTCCGCCGGGCGCGCCGAACTGGTCGTGCTGGCCAGCCGGCGTGCCGAACTGGTCCGGCTGTCCGCCGGGGCCGCCGAACGGACCCGGGCCGTCGAACGGGTCGCGCTGGACACCGGGACCGCCGAAGGGATCGCCGGGCGCGCCGAACGGGTCCCCGGGGTGCTCGGCGCTCTGCGGGTGCACCCCGTTCACCGGGCGGTTGTTGCCGGCCGGATCGACGAAGGAGGGCATGCCGGTCGGGAAGGGCGGCGGACCGGCGGGCGACGACGGCGGGGGAACCTCGCCGAAGGCGTTCGCCCGCTCGGGCTCCTCCATCCGGGACTGCGGGCCGTGCTCGTCGAAGCGCGGCCCCTGCTCCGGGTAGCCGTTCGGGGCGTCCGGCCCCGCGCTCTCCTCGTCCTCGCTGCGGGTGGGCCGGCCGTACACCCGAGGCTGCGGGGCCGGCACGCCGGCCCCGTGCAGCTGCTGGTCGGTCGGGGGCGTCACCCGGCTGGCCACCGGCACCGAGGCGCTGGCCGAGACGGTCCCGGACTCCGGGGAGGTGCGCGGCGCGGGTACCACCGGACCGGCCGGCGACTGCGACTCCTCGTGGGTCGGCTCGGGCGTGCCCCAGGCGGCCCGCTCCGGCTCGTACCCCTGCGGGCCGTGCTCGGCCGACTCGGCGGCCGGGCCGAACGGGCCCGAAGGCATGTAGTCGGAGGGCGGCGAGGCGGCCAGGGCGGCTCCCGGCACGCGCTGCTCCTGCGGCGGCAGCGGCACGGCGTTCGCCGCGGAGATGCCCGGGCCCGGCGCCGGCTCGTAGACCGGCGCGTCCTCGGCGCGGTTCGGCTCCCAGCCGTTCGACGCCGACTCGGCCGGCTCGGCCTCGGCGGCCCGGCCCCACGCCTCGCCGGGTGCCCATGGCTCGGCCTCCGGGATGGTCGGGCGCTGGGGCGGCGTCCACTGCGCCGGGTTGTCCTGGTTGCCGCCCCACGCGGGTGGCGAGTCGGGGGACGGCACGGAGGCGCTGGCCCGGGCGGGCGACTCCGCCGGGGCCCAGGCACCGGCCTCCGGCCGGTCACCGGACGTCGGGGCGGCGGCGGCCCAGCCGGGCTGCGCCGGGTCGTCCTGGTCACGCTGCGGCGCGGCAGCGGCGTCGCCCCATGCGGGGCGCTGCTCGTCCGAGGCACCCCAGGCGGGCTGCTGCGGGGAGTCGGCGGCCCGGCCCGCGGCCCAGCCGCCGGAGCGGTCCGGGTCCGCGTCGCGCGGACCGGCGGGTTCGGCCTCCCAGCCGCCGGAGCGGGCGGGGTCGTCCTGCTGCGTGCCGGCCGCCCAGCCGCCCGAGCGGGCGGGGTCGTCCGGCGCGCCCCAGTGGTTGTCACCCTGGCCGGGCACCGGGACCTTGGCGGCGGCGCGGGCGGCCGGCTCGGCCCAGGCCGGCGCCGGCTGGTCGCCCTGCTGGCCCCAGGCCGGCTGCTCATCCTGCTGCGGGGCGTTCCAGCCGCCGGAGCGGTTCGGGTCGTCCTGCTGCGCGGCGGCGCCCACGGCCCAGCCGCCGGAGCGGTTCGCGTCCTCCGGCTGCGGCGCGGCCGGCGTGGCCCAGGTCTCGTGCGGCACGGTGGCGGGGGCGGGCACCTGCGCGGCGCCGCGGCTGCCCGGCTCACCCGGCTGGGCCCAGGTCGGCGGCTCGCCGTGCGAAGCCGGGGCGGGCCAGGCGGGCGCGTTGTGTTCGGCCGGGTTGCCCCAGGCCGGTGGCGTCGACTCGCCGGGCGGGGCCCAGGCGGCCTGCGGAGATCCGCCCCAGGCACCCGGTTCGGCGGGTGCCGGCACCTGGGCGGAGCCACGGTTGGTGACGGGCTGACCTCCCGGCGGAGCCCAGGCGGGCGGCTGGTCGTCCGGTGTCCAGGCCGGGGTCGGCTGGGCGGGCTGACCGGCCGGCGGGGGCGGAGCCCAGCCGAGGTCGGGAGCGCCGGAGTACCCGTTGTCCTGCGGGGCCGGGCGGTCGCCGTACGGCGCCGGTCCGCCGGCGCCCGGCGACACCTCGCCCGGCTCCTGGCCAGGGCGGTGCGGGGCCTCGGACGTCATGGGTGCGCCTCCTCCATCACATGTCGGCCACCGATGCCGATCGGGACCGTCGGCATGGTCGCCGGCGTTGCCGGCGGGGTACCGGCCGTGCGGGCTCCCCGCACCGTATCCGGTGGCCGCCTGGAGGCGCCCTGGGGAGCACCGGCCGTCACTCACCGTCGCCGGACACTGGCGATCGGTTTCTCTCGTCGCGATCGGTCCGGAGGTGGGCGGGTGGCGACCGTGCCCAACCGTACCGGGCGGTGCGGCGAGGTGGAATCCCGGTGTCAATCGACGTGAAACGCCGAAGACCCGCCCGGTCACACCGGGCGGGTCTTCGAACTGGAGGAGGTGAGGAAAGTAGGGGGGCGTCAGCTCATGTGACGCTGGGCGATGGCGAGGAGCTCCTCGCGGACCGCGGGCGAGTTGGCGGAACGCAGGGCGTGCTCGATGGCGCGGGCACGGCGGTTGGCGTCGCGGCGGGTGCGGATTCGCTCGATCATGCTCATCTTGGGTCTCTCCTCCTGGCTATTCGGTTGTCAGCCCCTTGATGTCTCTATTGAACCGCAGAGCACGCCCAACTTCCATCGATTATTAGGTGAGCTGAGCCACGTACCTAAGGATCGTAGGTCAAGAACCCCATGTTGCCGAAGATTTCGCCCCTCAACGGCAACGGCCGGTGTGCCGGGTGTTCACCCGATGCACACCGGCCGTCGCCGGAGCGATGGACCGTCAGGTCCAGGCGAGCAGCGCCGCCTCCGGATCGGCGAGGAAGTCCCCGACGTCGCGGAGGAACTTCGAGCCCAGCTCGCCGTCGATGATCCGGTGGTCGAAGGAGAGCCCCAGCGTGGTGACCAGGCGCGGCTTGACCTTGCCCTTGTGCACCCACGGCATCTCCCGGACCGCGCCGAAGGCGAGGATGGCCGACTCGCCCGGGGGCAGGATCGGCGTACCGGTGTCGACGCCGAAGACGCCGACGTTGGTGATGGTCAGCGTGCCGCCGGACATGTCGGCCGGGGAGGTCTTCCCCGTCTTGGCGGTCTGGACCAGCCCGGTCATCGCGTCCGCCAGCTCACGCAGCGAGAGCCGGCCGGCGTCCTTGATGTTCGGCACGATCAGGCCGCGCTCGGTGGCCGCCGCGATGCCCAGGTTGACGTACTCCTTGACCACGATCTCGTCGCCGGTCCAGGTCGAGTTGACCATCGGGTGACGCTTCACCGCGAGCAGCACCGCCTTGGCAACCAGCAGCAGCGGCGAGACGCGCACCTCGCGCCACTCGCGCCGCTCGCGGAGCCGGTCCAGGGCCTTCATCGCCCGGGTCACGTCGACCGTCAGGAACTCCGTGACGTGCGGGGCGGTGAACGCCGAGCGCGACATGTTCTCGGCGGTGAGCTTGCGTACCCCCTTGACCGGGATGCGCTGCTCGCGGTCCGCGCCGAAGCTCGCGGCCGCGGTGGTCGGGGCCGTGACCGTCAGCGGCTCGGCCGACGCCGGGGTCCCGCTCGCCGCCTGCTGTACGTCCTCCCGGGTGATCGAGCCGAGCGGGCCCGAGCCGGTCAGCCCGGCGAGGTCGACGCCGAGGTCCTTGGCGAGCTTGCGGACGGGCGGCTTGGCCAGCACCGGCCCGGTGGCGCGGCCGGTGCCGTTCGCCGCCGGGGCGGGCGACACCGGTGCCGGGACCGGCGCGGCCTGGACCGGCGCGGCCGTGCTCCCGGCCGGCGCCGTGGCCTTGCGCGGGCGGCGCTTGGCCGCGGTGGTCCGCGGGCCGTAGCCGACCAGCACGGCGGTCCGACCACCCGGGGCGGCACCGCCGATCAGGCCCGGCTCGACCATGCCCTCCTCGGGCGCGATCTCGACGGCGGCCAGCGAGGCGGCCGACGGGGTGGGCAGGTCGGCGGCCGGCGCGCCGGTCGTCGACTGCTCGACCGGCCCGGCGCCCGGGTCGGTGTCGATCGCGATGATCGGGGTGCCCACCTCGACGGTGGCCCCCTCCGGGTGGAAGATCGCCTGCACCTGGCCGGCCCACTTCGCCGGGATCTCGACCGCCGCCTTGGCGGTCTCCACCTCGACGATCGGCTGGTTCAGCTCGATGACGTCGCCCACCTTGACCAGCCAGGCGAGGATCTCGCCCTCGGTCAGGCCCTCACCCAGGTCGGGAAGGTTGAACTCCTTGATCCGCGACATGCCGATCACCAGCCGAAGGTGCGGTCGACGGCGTCGAGCACCCGGTCGAGGTCGGGCAGGTACTCCTCCTCCACCCGGGCGGCCGGGTAGGGGGTGTCGAAGCCGGTGACCCGCAGCACCGGGGACTCCAGGGAGTAGAAGCACTCCTCGGTGATCCGGGCCGCGATCTCCGACCCGAGGCCCAGGTTGCCCGGAGCCTCGTGGACGACCACGCAGCGGCCGGTGCGCCGCACCGACTCGTACGCGGCGGTCAGGTCCAGCGGGGAGAGCGAGCGCAGGTCGATGACCTCCAGCTCCCGGCCGTCCTCGGCGGCGGCGGTGGCCGCGTCCAGCGCGGTCCGCACCATCGGGCCGTACGCCAGCACGGTGGCGTCGGTGCCCGGCCGGGCGACCCGGGAGGCGTGCAGCGGGTACGCGTCGGCGAGCGGGGCGTCCAGCTCGACCGGGCCCTTCTCCCAGTAGCGCCGCTTCGGCTCCAGGAAGACGATCGGGTCGTCCGAGGCGATCGCCTGCTGGATCATCGAGTACCCGTCCTGCGGGTTCGCGCAGGTCACGACCTTGAGGCCGGCGGTGTGCGCGAAGTACGCCTCGGGCGACTCCGAGTGGTGCTCGACCGCGCCGATGCCGCCGCCGTACGGGATCCGGATGACCATCGGGATCCGGACCTTGCCCTGCGAGCGGTAGTGCATCTTCGCCACCTGCGACACGATCTGGTCGTACGCGGGGTAGACGAAGCCGTCGAACTGGATCTCGCAGACCGGCCGGAAGCCGCGGATGGCCAGGCCGACCGCGGTGCCGATGATTCCGGACTCGGCGAGCGGGGTGTCGATCACCCGCTGGTCGCCGAAGTCCTTCTGCAGGCCGTCGGTGATCCGGAAGACGCCGCCGAGCTTGCCGACGTCCTCGCCCATGATGACGACCTTCGGGTCGTTTTCCAGGGCCTTGCGCAGGCCGGTGTTGAGGGCCTTGCCGAGGGTGAGCGTCTCCGTGGCCATCAGTGGGCGCTCCCCTCGAACGACTCCATGTACTTGCTGAACTGGGCCCGCTGCTCGTCGAGCTCGAGGGACCCGTTGGGGTAGACGTGGTCGAACATGCTGACCGGCTCCGGGTTGGGCATGGCGAGCACCCGCTCGCGCAGGTGCACCGACTCGGTCCGGGCCTGCTCGTCGACCTCGGCGAAGAACGACTCGTCGGCGATCTGCTGCTTGGTCAGGAACGCCTTCATCCGGGCGATCGGGTCCTTGGCCTGCCAGGCCTCGACCTCGCTGGCGATCCGGTAACGGGTCGGGTCGTCGGAGGTGGTGTGCGCACCCATCCGGTAGGTGTACGCCTCGATCAGGCTCGGGCCCTGGCCGTGCCGCGCGTTGTCCAGCGCGTGCCGGGTCACCGCGTACGACGCGAGCACGTCGTTGCCGTCCACCCGGACGCCGGGGAAGCCGAAGCCGCCCGCCCGCTGGTACAGCGGAACTCGGGTCTGCCGCTCCAGCGGCTCGGAGATGGCGTACTGGTTGTTCTGGCAGAAGAAGACCAGAGGGGCGTTGAAGACGCTGGCCCAGACGAAGGACTCGTTGACGTCGCCCTGGCTGGTGGCGCCGTCACCGAAGTAGGCGATCACCGCCTCGCCCTCGTCGCCGCCGGTCTTGCCGTCCATCGCGACGCCCATGGCGTACCCGGTCGCGTGCAGGGTCTGCGCCCCGATCACGATCGTGTACATGTTGAACTTGAACTCGTTCGGGTCCCAGCCGCCCTGGTCGACGCCGCGGAACAGGCCGAGCGGCATGATCGGGTCAATGCCCCGGCAGTAGAGGACACCGTGCTCGCGGTAGGTCGGGAAGGCCATGTCCTGCGCGCGCAGCGCCCGGCCGGAGCCGACCTGCGCCGCCTCCTGGCCCAGCAGGCTGGCCCAGAGGCCCAGCTCGCCCTGACGCTGGAGCGCCGTGGCCTCGGCGTCGAGCTTCCGGACCAGCACGAGGTCACGGTAGAGCCCGCGGTACTCCTCGTCGGTGAAGTCCACCCGGTACTCGGTCCCGTCCGGGCCGAGCGCGCTCTCGATCCGCTCGCCGTCCGGCGTGAGCAGCTGTACGAGTTCCGGCTCGCCCGCTACGGCGGCGCGCTTGGAACGGGGTGCGGCCCGCCTGCTGCGGGCGGCGGCCCCGGGGTCGCCCTTTGCCATCCGTCTCTCCCTGTCTGGTCTGCGCCGGCCGGGGGGTGACCCGTGCCGCGCACATCGTGCGCCCGCCCGGCTGGTGCCGGGTCGGTCCCTGGCGGCCGCGCCTAGCCCCGGTGAGGGTTGCCGCGCGGCGTGAGCCGGGGTCCGTCTCATGAACCCGGCCCGGGAGCGCCGGCGTCGTTCCGCACCAGCCGCGGGGTGCGCGGAGGTAGCGGCTGCGTTGCCGTCGTGCCTGAATGATTGCAGAGGAGGTGAGCGGGCCCACAGTATGGCCTCCCCTGCCTGTGACGTTCGATCGGGTTCGCGACGGATGAACGTTTTGTCGCCTCGGGGCCCGCCGGCCGACGGACAAATTGTGTGTCGACACGCGGTGGCGACTGGTGAACTGAGCGTCACTGGTTCAAGCTGACTGGTGCCTGGGTGGGTGTTAAACGGCCTTTGTCCGGTTCGATGTCTGACGCCTTCCGTCGGGTTTGCCGCCGGGTCGACGTGCGAGGAGTGTGCCGGTGTCCGAGCCAGCAGCAGGTCCGGGTACGCCGCTCCTCGGCCGCCACCGGACGGCCCCCCGGCCCGGCTACCGCCGGGTGATCGGGGCACACCGCGCGGCCGGCACCGGCGGTCCGACCCGGGGCTATCTGTTCACCGTGGCGCTGCTCGCAGGCACCGCGTCCATGCCGATCCTCGCCGCGTTCAACGCCGGCTCGGCAACCGTCGGCAACAGCGCGCTGCCGGACGGCGGCAGCCCGTTCATCCCGACCCCCTCGGTCGGGCCGGTGGTGGTTCCGCTGCCCAGCGGCAGCCAGCCGCCCCTCCTGCCCACCAGGGCGCCCGCGATCGGCCCGGCCGCCACCACCCCGCCCGCAGCCCTGCCGCTGATGCCGGCCGCGCCGGTGCTGCCGAACGACCCCGATCTCGGCTCGGCCTGGCGACCCCGGCCGGCCGTACCACCGCCGCCCGCCCCCGGGCCCACCCCGACCACCGCACCGGTCCCGTCGCCGACCCCCTCGCCGTCGGCCTCCGAACCGGCCACGCCGGACCCGTCAGCCACCCCGACAGCCGAGCCGACCAGCACGTTCGCCAGCCCGGCCGGCGACCCGACGGCCACCGCCGGCGCCCCGCCCGACGGTCCGCCGCCGGCCAACCCACCCCCGGTCGATCCGCCCGCGCCGACCCCCAGCCCCAGTGCCGGACCGGAACCCAGCGCCAGCGCGCCGGGCCCGCACCACCGCCCGGGCAGGTCGCACCCGCCCGCCGGCCACCGCCCGGAGCGGGCCGGGCCGCCGGTGCCCACCCCGGTGCCGCACCGCCGGCTGCCGGTCGCCCCCGTGGTCCTGCCCAGCCCGCATCCCTCGCCGCTGCCCACCGGCACCGTCCGGGCCCGTGGCACGGGCGCGGCAGCCGGCACCTGAGCCGCCCGCGCGGCCGGAGCGGGGCCGGTGGGCTCAGGCCGGGTCGTCTGTGAGGCGGTGCCGGTTGGCCTCGATCCAGGCGTCCAGGGCGGCCGGGTCGTCCGGGTCGACGCCGTCCGCCATGAGCTGCGCGACCGCGGCCGTCGCCGGGCTGCGCCGCTCGCCGGTGCTGTAGAGGCGGGCGAACTCGGGGACCAGTTCCCCGATCGCCTCGTCCGTCCGACGGGCCGCGGCGTCCGGCAGCCCCCGCCTGCGGGCCGCGTACGCCGCCCAGCCGCGCAGCACCCTCGGCAGCATCGCCGCGTCGTCCATGTCCAGTACGGCCCGACGATGCACCCAGTCCAGCAGGAACAGCTCGGCGACGGTCGGGCTCCACCGCATCGGGTCGGCGTCCGGGAAGCTGGCCGCGTGGTCCAGCAGCAGGCCCAGGCAGAAGTGCAGCGAGGGCAGTTCCGCGTCGGTCACCGCGTCCAGGCCGAGCCGGCGGGCCTCGGGCGAGCCGAGGAAGCTCCGGACCAGCCGGGTCCGCTCCTCGTCAGAGGCCGGCGGGACCTCCCCGGCGTCGGCCGCGCCGGGCCGTCCGGGCAGCACCGCCAGCCGCGCGCCGACCAGCGCCCGATCGGTGGCCAGCGAGCCCTGGGCCGGCAACTCGCCGAGCTGGTCGGTGATCGCCAGGTGACGGCTCACCTCCGCGTGCATCCGGGCCGGGTCCTCGGTGCGGAACCAGGTGAACTCGTCCTCGGTGCAGATCTCCCGGGCCTGCTCCACGATCCGTCCGGCCGGACCGCCGACGAAGACGTCCTTGGTGATGCCGATGTTGTGGTCGACCAGCGCGACGAGCGCGTGCTCCGGGCCGCCCTCGACGTCGTCGTACGCGAAGGTGGCCAGGTAGGAGGTCTGGTCGCCGTACACGTCCCCGTACGCCCAGGTGCCGGTGAGGCGTACCCGGCCGAGCTGGGCGGCCCAGGACGGCGTGTACGCGCCGGCGCGGACCCGGCCGGCGCCCTCGGCGTCCGGAACGAGGGCGGCGAAGACGGCGCGGATGGTGGTGGCGGCGGCGCTGCGGCGGCGGGAGGTGGCGGCGAGGAACCCGGTCACGAACTCCCGGACGGCGGTCTCCCGGTCGGACTCGGCGATGGCGTAGACGCTGCCCAGCAGGGCGGCGCCGAGCATCTCCGCGTCGAGGGCGGAGTCGAGCCTCGTCACGTCGCGAGCGGCGTGCAGCACCGCCTCGAAAGGGGTCTGTGGCGTGGCCATGCACCGACCCTACGCCCCCTCGTCCGCGAGGACACCGGTCAGCGCCGGGCGGCGTCGCGCAGCGCCTCCCGGGCGTCGGCGTAGCGGGCCAGCACGGCCCAGACCGGGTCCAGCACGTACTTCTCGCCGACGCTGCCCACCGAGGTCAGCAGCCGCTGCTCGGCCCGCAACCGGGCGCGGCGCGCCGCCCAGCCGACCAGCGGCCGGGTCAGCGCGGCCACCAGCAGCCCGGCCAGCAGGCCGCCGAGGAGCAGCACGGTCGGCCAGGGCACCTCGCCGAGCTTCGGGTAGTCCGGCGCGGGCAGGCCGAGCACGCGCAGCGCGTACCCGAACACCAGCCAGCCCAGCCCGGCCGCCGCGGCGAGCGTGACCAGCCACTGGAGCCCGCCGACCACCCGCCACCAGACCGGCCGGCCGGCCATGCCCAGGTCGGTGGCGGCGACCGCGTGGTCCAGCGCGTCCGGCAGGTCGGCCAGCCGGGACCGGGCCGCCGTGGTCACCGTGGCCGGCCAGGGCGCCGGCAGGTCGGCGGCGGAGCGGTCGGCCACCGCGCGGATGGCCAGGTTGAGCGCCGAGCGCTGCGCGGCAGTCGGATCGGGTACGGAGGTCGCCGCCACCAGGCTCTCCGCCGGCGCGTCGGGATTCCCGCCGGGCAGGTGCAACCGGCGCAGCGGGTCCGGCCGGAGCCGCCGCCAGCCCCGGACCAGCGGCCAGCCGGTCGAGCCGCCGGCCCGGTGCCGGTAGGCGGCCTCGACCGCCTCGGCCACGGTCGGCACCCCGGCCGTCCCGGCCAGCGCCGAGGTGAGTTCCCGCGCCGAGGCGTCGCCCGGCCCGGTGCGCGGCGGCTCCGGGCCGACCAGCGGCTCCAGCCCGTCCACCACGATGTCCACGTCGCCGGCCAGCCGACGCAGGGCGGCCTGCCGTTCGGCGACGGTCCGCGCCAGCTCGGCGCGGAGGCCGTCCAGCCCGACCGGGTCCACCGCGACGGTGGGCAGCAGCGGGACGCCCTCCAGGCCGTCGGCGTCGAGCAGCCGGCGCAGGTCGTCGAGGACCTTGGGCAGGTCGGCCGGGGGGAGCCGGTCGACCTGGTTGAGCACCACCACCGTGACGTCCTTGTGCCGGTGGAACTCGCGCAGGTAGTTGGTGTGGATCACGCGGTCGGCGTACTTCTGCGGGTCGACCACCCAGACCACCAGGTCGACCAGGCCCAGCAGCCGGTCCACCTCCAGCCGGTGGGTCCGCTGCACCGAGTCGAAGTCGGGCAGGTCCAGCAGGACCAGGCCGTGCAGGTCGGACTCGTCGTCGGCGTCGAGGGCGCTCTCCCGGACGAACCGGTGCCGGGGCAGCACCCCGATCCAGTCGAGCAGCCGGGACGCGCCGTCCAGCGGCCCCCAGACGCAGGCGTGCGCCACCCCGGTGGTGGGCCGGCGGACGCCGACCGGCGACAGGTCCAGCCGGGCGAGGGCGTTGAACAGGCTCGACTTGCCGCTGCCGGTCGCCCCGGCCAGGGCGACCACGGTGTGGTGTCCGGAGAGGGCGAGCCGGGTCCCGGCCCGCTCGACCACGGTGTGCGCGGGGACCAGCCGGCTGTCCGGCACCAGACCGTCCGCGGCGCCGAGGAAACGCTGGACCGCCTGGAGACGGGCGATCAGGGCGTCCGGGTCGACCCGCTGCTCGCCCCGGAACGCCTCCCGCATCCGGCCGACGATGTTGCTCACCGGCCACCGTCCTGGTCGGCCGCGGGCAGTGCCGCGCCGGCCGCGCCGGACAGGCCGCTGCGGTGCCGGGCCTTCTCCACCTCGACGGCGGCCCGGCGCAGCGTCCCGCCGGTCTCGGCGGCCGGACGGGCGGCCCCGGTCCGGTCGAGGAACCGGGCGGCCTCCTCCGCCAGCAGCGTCGTCACCCGGTCGAGCAGGTCCTCCCGGGCCTTGCTGGCCAGGTTCCGCACCGCCTGGTCGCCGAAGATCGCCTGGAGGACCGCCTGGGCGGCCACGGTGGTGCCGGCACCGGTGGCGACCTCCAGCCCGGTCGGGATGAAGGCGGTGGAGGCGAAGACCGCGATCATGACGGCCAGTCCGGTCGCGTTGACCGCGTACGCGGCCGTACGGGCCACGAAGCGGCGGTCGCCGCCCTCGGCCCGGACCAGCTCCAGCACACCGCGCTGCCAGTCGCGGACCATCCGTTCGGCGCGTTCGGCGAAGTCCGCCGAGGCGTGCGCCAGCTCCGGTTCGAGCAGCGCCGCCCCGGCCGGGTGCGCCTTCCACCCGGTGTACGCGTTCTCCGCGGCCTCGGTGGCCACCCCGCGTAGCAGGGTGACCAGCTGGGACTCGATGGCGGTCCGCAGTTCGGCGGCGGGGGCGGGACGGCCGGTGACCGCGGCGACCATGCGGTCCCGCAGCCGGCCGATCCGGGCCTCCAGGGTGCGGAAGAACTCGCCGGTGCCGACGAACTCCTGCCAGCGGGCCAGCACCTCGCCGCGGAGCAGTCGACCGTCCTTGAGCCCGTGGTCGACCGTCCGCTCCGCCGCCCGGTACGCGGCCCGGACCCGCTCGTCCAGCGCGTCGGCGGCCGCCACCTGCTCGTCGGCGGCGTCGGCCAGCGCGTCCACGGTGGGGTGCAGGGCGCCGATCGCGCCGTCCAGGGTCTGCCGGACCACGGCCGAGCGGGCCTCGGCGTCCGCCGCCAGCCGGCCGAACCAGGCACCCAGCGGGGCGGTGACCCGGTCGGGGAGCAGCCCCTGCCCGTCGACCCAGGTCTCCGGCAGCACGAAGAGCGGCGCGGCGCCCAGGTCCTGGGCGGCGAGCATCTCGGACAGGTGGGCGGCGATCTCGTCGGCCGCCTCCGGGGGCACCCGGTCGAGGACCATGGCGATCGCGGTGCCCCGGGCCCGGGCGCTGCGCAGCAGCTCCCACGGCACGGCGTCGGCGTACCGGGCGGCGGTGGTGACGAAGAGCCAGAGGTCGGCCGCGGCCAGCAGTTGCCCGGCGAGCGCCCGGTTGGCGTCGACCACCGAGTCGATGTCGGGCGCGTCGAGAAAGGCCAGCCCGGCCGGGAGTGCGGGGGCGGTGACCAGGTGCAGGGTGCCGGGCTTGTCGCTCGGCTCGTTGGTGCGGGTGAGACCGGGCAGCAGTTCCCCCTGCCGGAACCAGGCCGAGTCGGCCGGGTTGCAGACCAGGACCGGGGAGCGGGTGGTGGGGCGCAGCACCCCGGCGGCGCTCACCCGGGCCTGGACCAGGCTGTTGACCAGCGTCGACTTGCCGGCACCGGTGGACCCGCCGACCACCACCAGCAGCGGAGCGTCGAGTCGGGCGAGCCGGGGCAGCAGGTAGTCGTCGAGCTGGTCGGTGAGGCCGGTGGCGGTACGTCGGGCCGGCTCGGCCGAGGGTAGGGCCAGTGGGAAACGGGCCGCCCCGATCGCGGCCCGCAGGTCGACGAGCGCGGCGGGCAGGCCCTCCGCGCTGGTGGCGGGCCGGTCGTCGTCCCCGGTGGCGGATCCGCTGCGGGCTGCGACGGCGGGCGCGCCGGAACGGGTGGCGGAATCGCCATGCGTCGTCACCGCTAAAGCGTGCCCGACCGACGCAAGGTAAGACAACCGGACGGTAATAACGGTCAGGTTGCGTCGGGTCGACTCAACCTCGACTTGCGGTTTGCCGACGGCGTGGCACTATTGAGTCAAGTTCACTCAACTTGTGGTGCGGTCGCTGCGGGCGACCCGCCGGGCAGGCCCGTTGACCTGCTCACCGTTACGAAGCGAGGAAGCGAACATGGCACGTGCGGTCGGCATCGACCTCGGCACGACGAACTCCTGCGTCAGCGTTCTCGAGGGCGGTGAGCCCACCGTCATCGCCAACGCTGAGGGCTCGCGGACGACCCCCTCGATCGTCGCGTTCGCCCGCAACGGCGAGGTGCTCGTCGGTGAGGTCGCCAAGCGCCAGGCGGTGACCAACCCCGACCGGACGATCCGCTCGGTCAAGCGGGAGATCGGCACCAACTGGACCGTCGACATCGACGGCAAGAAGTACACCCCGCAGGAGATCTCGGCCCGCACGCTGATGAAGCTCAAGCGGGACGCCGAGGCGTACCTGGGCGAGCAGATCACCGACGCGGTGATCACCGTGCCCGCCTACTTCAACGACGGCCAGCGCCAGGCCACCAAGGAGGCCGGTGAGATCGCCGGCTTCAACGTGCTGCGGATCGTCAACGAGCCGACCGCGGCCGCCCTGGCGTACGGCCTCGACAAGGGTTCCAAGGAGCAGACCGTCCTGGTCTTCGACCTGGGTGGCGGCACCTTCGACGTCTCGCTGCTGGAGCTGGCCGAGGGCGTCATCGAGGTCAAGTCCACCAGCGGTGACAACCACCTCGGTGGCGACGACTGGGACCAGCGGATCATCGATCACCTGGTGAAGACCTTCCGCGGCGAGCACGGCATCGACCTGTCCCAGGACAAGATGGCCATGCAGCGGCTCAAGGAGGCTGCGGAGAAGGCCAAGATCGAGCTGTCCGCCGCCACCACCACCAACATCAACCTGCCGTACATCACCGCTGGTTCGGCGGGCCCGCTGCACCTCGACGTGACCCTGAGCCGCGCCGAGTTCCAGCGCATGACGCAGGACCTGCTGGACCGCTGCAAGGGCCCGTTCGAGCAGGCCGTGAAGGACGCCGGGATCAAGGTCTCGGACGTCGACCACGTCATCCTGGTCGGTGGCTCGACCCGGATGCCGGCCGTGACCGAACTGGTCAAGCAGCTCACCGGCAAGGAGCCCAACAAGGGCGTGAACCCGGACGAGGTCGTCGCCGTCGGTGCTGCCCTCCAGGCCGGTGTGCTCAAGGGTGAGGTCAAGGATGTCCTGCTGCTCGACGTGACCCCGCTGAGCCTGGGCATCGAGACCAAGGGCGGCATCTTCACCAAGCTGATCGAGCGCAACACCACCATCCCGACCAAGCGCTCCGAGGTCTTCACCACGGCGGACGACAACCAGCCGTCGGTGCTGATCCAGGTGTTCCAGGGCGAGCGGGAGATCGCGGCCTACAACAAGAAGCTCGGCACCTTCGAGCTGACCGGCCTCCCGCCGGCGCCGCGCGGCGTGCCGCAGATCGAGGTCACCTTCGACATCGACGCCAACGGCATCGTGAACGTGCACGCCAAGGACCTGGGCACCGGCAAGGAACAGAAGATGACGATCACCGGCGGCTCGTCGCTGCCGAAGGACGACATCGAGCGGATGCGCCGCGACGCCGAGGAGCACGCCGAGGAGGACAAGCGTCGGCGTGACGAGGCGGAGACCCGCAACCTGGCCGAGGCGCTCCAGTGGCAGACCGAGAAGTTCCTCGCCGAGAGCGGCGACAAGCTGCCCAGCGAGAACCGCGACCAGCTCAACGAGGCTCTCGGCGACCTGCGCAGCGCCCTCGGCGGCCAGGACATCGACAAGATCAAGGCGGCCCACGAGAAGCTGGCCCAGGTCTCTCAGCAGGCCGGCTCGCTGCTCTACTCGCAGCAGCAGGGCGAGGCGGGCGAGCCGGGCGCGGCCGGGCCGGGCGCGGGTGCGACCGGTGGCCCGCAGGCCGGCGGCGCCGACGACGTGGTCGACGCGGAGATCGTGGACGAGGACAAGAAGTGACGTTCCGTCCCGGACACGTTCTCGACCACAGAGGGATGAGGTAACCGCATGACGGAGAAGCCACGAGCCGCCGACCCGGACTCCACCGGGTCGGCGCCGGGTGGCTCCGCGACCGCCGGGCAGGGTACCGGCGACGAGCCGCGGGTCGTCATCCGTGACAAGCGCAAGATCGGCAAGAGCACCGAGAAGTCCGCGTCCGACGCCGCGGCGGCGGACGCGGCGTCCGACGTGCCGGCCGAGGGGTTGGTCGAGGAGACCGAGGTCGTGGTCGACGAGATCGAGGTCGAGGACCCGGTCTCCGGCCCGCCCGTGGTCGACGCGCCGGCTGAGCCGAGCGAGGAGGCCGCTCCGGCGGCCGTGCCGGCCGGGCCCGAGCTGGACGTGCTCCGGGCCGAGCTGGACGAGCGGACCAGGGACGTCCAGCGGGTGTCGGCGGAGTACGCCAACTACCGCAAGCGGGTCGACCGGGACCGCAACCTGGTCCAGGAGCAGGCGACCGGCTCGGTGCTGACCGCGCTGCTGCCGATCCTCGACGACCTGGACCGGGCCCGTGAGCACGGTGACCTGGTCGGGCCGTTCGGCTCGGTGGCCGAGCAGCTCACCGCCGCGCTGGGCAAGTTCGGGCTGACCGCGTTCGGCGAGCAGGGCGACCCGTTCGATCCGACCCGGCACGAGGCGGTGGCCCACCAGACCTCCGCCGACGTGACCGAACCGACCTGCGTGCAGGTCATGCGCCGGGGCTACCAGCTCGGCGAACGGCTGCTGCGGCCCGCCCTGGTCGCGGTCGCCGACCCGGAGTAGTGCCGACCCGTGACGTCCCGCCCGCCCGCACCGGGCGGGCGGGACGACCGGGGTACGTCCCGTGGAAGGGGGTGGACCGGTGAGTTCCAAGGACTGGATCGAGAAGGACTACTACGCCGCGCTGGGCGTGGAGAAGTCCGCCTCCTCGGACGAGATCAAGAAGTCGTACCGGAAGCTGGCCCGGGAGTCGCACCCGGACCACAACCCCGGTGATCCGAAGGCCGAGGAGCGGTTCAAGGCCGTCTCCGAGGCGTACGCCGTGCTCGGTGACGAGAAGAAGCGCCGCGAGTACGACGAGATGCGGTCGCTCTTCGGCTCCGGCGCGTTCCGCCGCAACGCCCGCGGCGGTGGCCAGCCGGGTGGCGTGCCGTTCGACGTCTCCGACCTGTTCGGCGGGGCGGCCGGCGGCGAGGCCCGGTTCGGCGGTGCCGGCGGTGGCCTCGGCGACCTGTTCAGCTCGCTCTTCACCGGCGGGGGCGCCGGTGGCGCGACCCGCGCGCGGGGCCCCGCGAAGGGCCGGGACGTCGAGGCCGAGGTGGCCCTGGACTTCGAGGACGCGGTGCGCGGGGTCACCCTCCCGCTGACGCTGCGCGCCCCCGGGGTCTGCGACACCTGCCACGGCAACGGCGCGAAGCCCGGCACCTCGCCGGTGGCCTGCCCGGTCTGCCACGGTGCCGGGGTGACCACCCGCAACCAGGGGTCGTTCAGCTTCTCCGAGCCCTGCCGCAACTGCCAGGGCGTCGGCACGATCGTCGAGGAGAAGTGCCCGGAGTGCCACGGCACCGGCGGGGTGACCAAGACCCGGACGCTGAACGTCCGCTTCCCCGCCGGGGTGGCCGACGGCCAGCGCATCCGGCTGGCCGGCCGGGGTGAGCCGGGCGAACGGGGTGGCCCGGCGGGCGACCTGTTCGTCCAGGTCAAGGTCCGCCCGGACGAGCTGTTCGGGCGCACCGGGGACGACCTGACCCTGACCGTGCCGATCACGTTCGCCGAGGCGGTGCTCGGCACCGATCTGCGGGTGCCGACCCTGGACGGCACGGTGACCCTGCGGGTGCCGCCGGGTACTCCGAGCGGTCGGGTGCTGCGGGCCCGGGGCAAGGGCGTCGTACGCAAGGACGGCCGCGCCGGTGACCTGCTGGTCACTCTCGACGTGGTGGTCCCGGCGACGGTGTCGGACGAGGCGCGGGCGGCGCTGGAGGCGTTCGCCGAGCAGACCCCACCGGCCGCGCGGGAACATCTTGAGGCGCGGGTGCGTCGATTCAGTTGACGCGTGGGAAGGCAGCGGAGGTGAGCGGGGATGTCGGAGGAGTTCGTCGGCTCGGGTGACCCTGCCTACGAGGCCAAGGTGCTGATGATCTCGGTCGCGGCGCGGATGGCGGGGATGCACCCGCAGACCCTGCGCCAGTACGACCGGCTGGGCCTGGTGCAGGCCGGCCGGGCGGCGGGCGGTGGGCGCCGGTACAGCGTCCGGGACGTGGTGCTGCTCCGCGAGGTGCAGCGACTCAGTCAGGACGACGGGATCAACCTGGCCGGGGTCAAGCGGATCATCGGGCTGGAACGGCTGCTGGAGGAGGCCCAGCAGCGGGTGGCCCGGCTGGAGGCGGAGTTGGACGCCGCGTACCGCCGGATCGCCGAGCTGGAGTCGCTGGGTGGGTTCCCGCGCGGCGACCTCGTGCCCACCAACCGCACCTCCACGGCGCTCGTCGTGTGGCGTCCCCGCCGTACCCCGGGCCGCTGACCGGGACGCTCACCTGAGTTCACGATCTTGGGCAGTTGCCGTTCGCCACGAACGGCAGCTGTCCAAGATTCGTTTCCGGGCTGTTCCCCGCGAGCGGTTCGGGGAAAGGTCGGCGGCGGTGGTGGCCCGTCCGCTAGCCTCGGAATTAGGCCCAACCAGGTCAATCCGGACGCCGAGCTGGCAGGGGGAGCCATGGCGAAATCGGCGAAGAAGGTGGCACAGCAGGCGGAGGACCGGCTGGAGAAGGTGGCCGAGAACGTCCGCGAGCGATTCGACCAGGTCACCGAGGGCCGCTTCACCGACAAGATCAAGGACGGGCGCTTCGCCGACCAGGTGGACCACGGCATCGACCGGGCCAGAGCCGACGAGCAGCGCAAGAAGCAGGGCGGACCGACCAGCTGACGATCCGTCGGCGTGCGGGCCGGGACCCACGGGGGGTCCCGGCCCGTTCGTCGGCTCGGTTCGGCGGCTCAGGTGGCTGCCGATCTGCGGGCCGGCTGGGCGGCCTGCGGGGGCGACGTCCTCGTCACCTCCGGGACCGGAGGATTCGGATGAACTCCCGCATCCACGGCGGATTGTCCGCCCACGACCGGCCGGACACTTGAAGGCCGTCGACCAGCGCCTCGGTGTCGACGAACTCTGCACCGGCGGCCCTGATGTCCGGCGCGAGCGCCGGGTAGGCCGAGGCGCGCCGGCCGTCGAGCGCCCCTGCGGCCGCCATGATGAGCGGGCCGTGGCAGAGGTGGGCGATCGGCTTGTCCGCCTCAACGAAATGCCGGACGATCCGCAGGCATTCTTCGTTGTTACGGAGGTACTCGGGGGCCCGGCCGCCGGGCACGACCAGGGCGATGTAGTCGGCCGGGTTCACGTCCTCGAACGCCATGTCGGCCGGAAAGGCGTATCCGGGCTTCTCGGCGTACGTGTCGAAGCCCTTGACGAACTCGTGGATGACGAACTGGAGCTTCCTGGCGGCCGGTGCAGCCATGTGAACGTCGTACCCCTCCTCAATCAATCGCTGATAGGGGTACAAGACCTCCAGCGACTCCGCCGCATCGCCGGTGATCAGTAGCACCTTCTCCATGATCGCTCCTGTTTCCCGTAATGCTCTGCCGCGACCCGCCCGACGGGCACCGGGCTCCGCGGGTTTCTCAGCCAGCCCGCGTGGAACGATATCGGCTGAATATGTGTGATGAGGGTATTTTGCGGGAAGGTGGCAGGCGGCTGAGCTGTCGGCCTCAGCCGGCGCCGGCGCGAGTGACGAACGGGGAGACGATGTCCGCCTCGATTGAGGAGTTCCTGGACGAGTTGGCCACCCGTCCGGGCACCCAACGACTTGGCAGGGTCACCGGCACGATCCGCTTCGAGCTTGCTGCGAACGGGGCGATCCACCATTGGTTCGTCGACATCTCACTCGGCAAGATCACTGTCTCGCCGGAGGATCGCCCAGCGGACTGCGTCGTCCGAGGCGACAAGGCGTTGCTGGATGCCGCAGCCCAGGGCGAGCGGAACCTCACCTCGGCATGGCTGAGACGCGATCTCGTCGTTGCCGGCCGGGTGGAACTGTTCCGGTTCTTGGAGCGCCTGTTTCCTGGCCCAGCGGCTGCCCGGGACCCGCGCGACCTGGTTGCGTACCTCCCACCCGGAGGACGAGCGTGAGTGACCTTGTGCGCATTCTGGACGGGAACACCTTCGTCGTCACCGACCGGCGTGGGGATGTGCACGCCTCGCCGACCTTTCCGACCGGGCTTTTCTCCTGGGATACCCGGTTCCTGTCGAAGTGGTGCCTGACCATCAACGGCAAGTCGCTCTATTCCCTGTCCCTGGATGATCTTCAGTACTTCCAGGCCCGGTTCTTCCTCGCGCCGGCGGGCGCCACCCACGACTTCGACTCCACCATGTCGATCATTCGTCAGCAGACGATCAACGAGGAGTTCGAGGACCAGCTGACCATCATCAGCCACGGCGACGAGGCGCTCGATCTCGTCGTACGCCTGGACGTGGCCAGCGACTTCGCGGATATCTTCGAGATCCGGCGCCGCCTAAGGAAAAGGGGCGGCTACCACTCCCGGCTCGAAAACGGCTGCCTGTACCTCGGCTACCAGCGGGAGGGCTTCTATCGTGAGGTGGTGGTCAGCTGCGACATCGGCAGCGGGAGGGGCCCGGGCAACTGCCGTAGCGAAGTCGACCTCGACGGGTTGACCGTCACGGGGCGGCTTGAGCCGAAGACGATGTGGAAGCTGACGCTGCGGGCGGCGATGCGCGGCCCGGACGGACAGACCGTACGGGCCAGCCTGAGTGGCGTCCCCCGACGTAGGCCGAGCCTCGCCGAAGACTTGAAGCTGTGGTTCGACAACGCCCCTCGCCTGGAGACGGACCACGAGTCGCTGACCGGGACGTACCGGCGCAGCATCGTCGACCTGGCCGCGCTCCGCTACACACCACTCGTCTCCGCCGGGCTGAGCGTGCCGGCCGCCGGCCTGCCCTGGTTCATGACCGTCTTCGGTCGGGACAGCATCATCACCAGTTTTCAGGCGCTCCCCTTCGCCCCGCAGCTCGCGGAGGCAACCATCTACACCCTCGCCGTCCCGCAGGGCAGCCGACTTGACGACTTCAGGGACGAGGAGCCGGGGAAGATCCTGCACGAGTTCCGCTACGGCGAGAAAGCTGCGTTCGAGGACGAGCCGCACACACCGTACTACGGCTCGGCGGACGCCACCCCGCTCTATGTCGTGCTCATGGACGAGTACGAGCGGTGGACCGGGGACGGCGTTCTCGTGCGCCGGTTCGAGCGGGAAGCGCGAGCCGCGCTGGACTGGATCGACACGTACGGCGACGCGATGGGCAACGGCTACATCTGGTACCAGCGGCGCAGCGCCCCGCGGGGCCTGGAAAACCAGTGCTGGAAGGACTCGTGGGACGGCATCTGCTACCGGGACGGTCAGCTCCCCAGCTTCCCCCGGGCTACCTGTGAACTCCAGGGTTACGCCTACGATGCCAAGATCCGCGGTGCCCGGCTGGCCCGGGAGTTCTGGGGCGATCCCGCATACGCCGAGCGACTGGAACGGGAGGCGGCCGACCTCAAGGAACGGTTCAACCGGGACTTCTGGATCGAGCGAGACGGCTACTACGCCCTCGCCCTCGATGCGAACGGCGGCCAGGTGGACGGGCTTGCGTCGAACATCGGCCACCTGCTGTGGAGTGGCATCGTCGACGAGTCCCGCGCCGAACGGGTCGCGCAGCACCTGATGAGCCCAGAGCTCTTCTCCGGCTGGGGCGTACGCACCCTCGCCACCAACCAGCGCCGGTACAACCCGATTGGCTACCATATCGGCACGGTGTGGCCGTTCGACAACAGTCTGGTCGCCTGGGGGCTGCGCCGCTACGGCTTCGACCGGGAGTCCGGACGGATTGCGGTCGCGATTATCGAGGCGGCCGGCTTCTTCGACGGTCGGCTGCCCGAGGCGTTTGGCGGCTACGAACGCGATCTGACCCGCTACCCCGTGGAGTACCCCACCGCATGCAGTCCACAGGCGTGGAGCGCCGGAACGCCGCTCCTGCTGCTGCGGGCGATGCTCGGGCTCGAACCGGTCGGCGACCAACTGACCAGCCGCCCCGCCCTGCCGGACGGGATCGGCCGCCTGGTGTTGCGCAACGTGCCCGGCCGCTGGGGCCGGCAGGACGTGACCGCCTGAGACACAGCTCGCTGGACCGGCCCGATGCGGCTGCGGCCTCGGGGTCGGGAGCGGCCTAGAGGCGCCGGTTCTCGCGGACCAGGCCGCCTTCGCACCAGTCGCGGTAGACGAAGAGGTCCGGCCGGGCGAGCAGCACCCGGCTGTTGTGCGCCCAGTTGCGCATCAGTTCGTCGCCGGCCCGTTCGGCCTGCTCGACCAGTTTGCGGAAGCGGCGCTTCGGGTGGGCCCGGAAGTTCGTCCGGATGCCGTCGGCCGCGTAGATGTAGAGGCAGTGCAGGGCGAACCGGCGGGCCGGGCAGGCCGGGTCCATGGCCAGCTCGAAGAGCGTCTGCACCAGGTGGTCGCCGGCGACCAGCAGGTCCCAGTCCTGCGGCATCGAGGTCAGCGGTACGGAGTCCGGGTGGTACGCCCACGCCCGGAGCTCCGTCGGCGACGGGTCGACGGGGTTGGCGAAGCCGTGAAACGTCTCTTCCTGCACGCTCACCGGCCAACCTTCCGCTTTCGCCGGCGGGGGCTTTGGCACCCGCGGACCCTGGCTGCTGGGGCGACACGGTAACGCGGTTGCGCAGGTCAGCGGTAGACCTTCCCGGAATCAATTCGGCAACCGATTGCCGGGCCGGGTCCACCGTACGGTGGACCCGGCCCGGCGGCGGTCAGTCCGCGATTCCCGGCGGCACGCGTGGCCGGGCGGCGCCGCGCCGGCGCAGCCAGCGCTTGAACCAGGGCATGTCGGGCAGCCGGGCCAGCATCGGCCCGGTCACCACGGTGATCAGCACGTACGCCGTGGCGAGCGCGGCCAGCTTCGGTTCGACCGGGTACGCGGCGGCGACGGCGAGGCCGGCGATGACGATGGAGAACTCGCCGCGCGGGGTGAGCGCGAAGCCGGCCCGCCAGCGACCGGGCTCGGCGATCCCCGCCCGGCGGGCGGCCAGCCAGCCGGTGAGCAGCTTCGTGCCCATGGTGACCACGGCCAGCGCCAGGGCGGGCAGCAGCACCGGCGGCATGTCCAGCGGGTCGGTGACCAGCCCGAAGAAGACGAAGAACACCGCGGCGAAGAGGTCCCGCAGCGGGGAGAGCAGTTCGGTCGCGTGGTGCGCCACCGGGCCGGAGAGGGCGATGCCGACCAGGAACGCGCCGACCGCGGCGGAGACCTGGAGCTTGGCCGCGATGCCGGCGACCAGCAGGGTCAGGCCGAGCACCCCGAGCAGCAGCGCCTCCGGGTCCTTCGCCGACAGCGCCGCGGAGATCAGGTTCCCGTACCGGATGGCGACGGCCAGCACGACGACCACGGTGAGCACCGCGACGGCGAGCCCGATACCGCCTTCGACCAGGCTGACCCCGGCGAGCAGCGCGGTCACCAGCGGCAGGTAGAAAGCCATCGCCAGGTCCTCGATGACCAGCACGGAGAGGATCACCGGGGTCTCCCGGTTTCCGATCCGACCGAGGTCGCCGAGCACCTTGGCGATCACGCCGGAGGAGGAGACCCAGGTGACCCCGGCGAGCACCGCGCCGGCCACCCAGCCCCAGCCGAGCAGGAGGGCGAAGGCGAACCCGGGCAGCGCGTTGAGCACCGCGTCGATCAGGCCGGCCGGGGCCGCCGAACGGAGGTTGCCCACCAGTTCGTTGGCGCTGTACTCGAGGCCGAGCATGACCAGCAGCAGGATCACGCCGATCTCCGCGCCGACCGCGAAGAACTCCTCGCTGGCGTTCAGCGGCAGCAGGCCGCCGTGGCCGAAGGCGAGCCCGGCGAGCAGGTAGAGGGGGATGGGCGAGACGCCGACCCGACGGCTGAGCCGGCCGAGCAGGCCGAGCAGCAGCAGCAGCGCGCCGACCTCGACGAGCAGAGTCGTGGTTTCGTGCATCCGCGCCTCAGCCGTCCGGGTCCGTCTCGGCGAGGATCGCGGTCACCCCGTCGAGCCCCTGCCGGGTGCCGACCACGACCACCACGTCACCGGCGGCGAAGCGGAAGGTGGGATCGGGCGAGACGATCACCTCGCCGTCCCGGAGCACGGCCACGATGGACGCGCCGGTGCGGGTCCGGGCCTGGGTGTCGCCCAGCCGCTTGTTGACGTACCGGGTGCCGGCCGGGATCGCGATCTGCTCGGTGAGCAGCCCGGCGGCCTGCTCGCGCAGCCCGGAGAGCTGGCTGAGCATCAGCGACGCGCCGAGGATGTCGGCCAGCGCCTCCGCCTCGTCGTCGGTCAGCGGGATGTCGTGCTGACAGGAGTCGGGATCGTCCGGGTCGTAGAGGACCAGGTCCCGGCGGCCACTGCGGTGGGAGACCACGCCGAGCCGGCGGCCGGATTCCGTCATCAGATCGTGACGTACGCCGATCCCCGGTAGGGCAGTCTGTTCGACACGTACTCGCACCCAGGTGAGGGTACCCTCCGTTGGAGGCGTCATGGACCGGCGAACAAGTCGCAAGATGATCTTCTTGCTGCTCCTGCCCGCCCTGGTCAGCTGCTCGATCGGAGACGTCCGCCGGCCGCCGCCGAGCCGGGCGTCCACGTCGCCCCGGCCGGCCGGCGCCGCGCCGGCGCCGCGACCGGTCGCCGACGTCGACGAGGTACGCCACGTCGCGGTCGCCGTCGCCGAGCGGTACGACCCGCCGCACGTCGAGTTCGTCGACGCCGAGCAGGCGTACGCCCTCTTCGCCACCTGCGACGGCCGGCCGCCGGGGCGGCAGTGCCCGGCGCTGCTCTTCGCCTCCCGGGACGGTGGCCGGTCCTGGCGGGCGCTGCCGCATCCCCGCCCGGTGGCCGAGGACCAGCAGCTCTACGCCCCGAACGGCCTGCTGGTCCTGGGTGCCGAGCCGTTCGGCTGGTACGCCTCGACCGACGGCGGCGCCACCTTCACCCACTACCCGGGGATCGCGCCGCCGCCCGGGCTGACCGGGCCGGACGGCCGGTTCCAGGTGACCGACGAGGGTGGCGGCCGGGTGGCCCGGTGGGACGGTCGGCGGCTGCGCCCGCTGCCCGTCCAGCCCGGCCTGCCCCGGGTACAGGACGTGGCCGACGCCGGTGCCCTGCTGGTGGCGGCCGGTGCGGACGACGCCGGCCGCCCGTACGCGGCGGTCTCGGCCGACCACGGCGGTAGTTGGCAGCGGACGGCGGTGCCGGCGCCGGAGGGCGCGGTCGGCGTGGTCCGCCCGGTGCGCGCGCCCGACGGTGAGCTGTGGCTGGTCGGGGAGCGGCCGGACCGGACCCGCTTCCCGGCGCTGTGGCGCTGGCTGGGCCGGTGGCAGCCGGTCCCGGCGGACGGCCACCCGGACCGGATCCGGTCGGCGGTGCCGGTGGGTGCCGGGCGGGTGGCGGTGACCGGGCCGGACGGGGTGGGCATCGTGGTCGACGGCCGGTACGAGGAGGTGGCCTGGCCGGTCGGGCCGGAGCACCACCTGCACCTGTTGAGCGACGGGACGCTGCTGGCCCGCGCGTCGGACGAGATCGTGCTGGCCGTGGGGCCGGTCGGGCACCGGCGGTGGATCAGGTTGATCCTGACCGGGAGCTGACGGAGGTCCCGCTGACCGATGGCAGCTCGACGGCGGGCTCGGGGCAACTTTTGGGTGGTGGCTTCCTTTGAAGCTGAATCGCTTGCGCCGTCAGTCCGAGCGCCGAGATCAGGAAGCAGGGTCCCGGGGAGTGACGTAGATGCCTTTGCCCTGGTGACCCTCGACCAGGCCTTCCGCTTGCAGAATCAACAGCGCCGAGCGGACCGGCTCCGCGGAGACTCCGTAGTGTGCGATCAGCTCACGCAGGGACGGGAGCTTGTCGCCCGGGGCGTACTCGCCCGAGGCGATCTTGTCTCTGATGTCCTGTGCGATTCGCTGGCGGTCGGAAACTCGGGGCATGGCGGCGACTCCTGGTAGGCCCCAAGATCTTCCCACGCGCGAGACCGCTCAGCCAACACTTCGCGTGCCTAGCATGGTCACTCCTTGTCATTGCATGCTTTGCATTGTATGTTGCCTATGCGGATGCCTTCGGCGGAACGCCTGGTAGGCAAACCGGCCCCCCGGTTGGCACCGCCACCGGCACGACTGGTCACGGGCGGGGCCAGTCGTGCCCTCCCGCTGCCCTCGCAGGTGAATCGGAAGAAGGGACCGAATCATCGTGCGCAACCTGCTACGTCCACTGCTGCGGCGTAAAGCCGGCCCGGTGACGAGACCAGGTCCATCCAACCAGCCGCCCGGCGGCGCATACCGTTCCAAGTCGTACCTCCCGCTGCGGCCGTGGCAGGTGCGGAGTCGGACGTTCGCGACCCGCAGGAAGGGCCTGGATCCGGTCGAGGTCGCCGCGTTCCTCGAACGGGTGGCCGGTGACCTCGCTGCCGCGTACGCCGAGGTTGCTCGGAACCGGGACGAGGTGGCCCGGATCAAGGGCGCGCTCCGCGAGTGGCAGTCCCGCCAGGCTTCCGCCATGCGTGACCTGGCCAGGCGTTCGTGACCGGGCGGTACGTCATCCACCTGCCGGTGCGCGCGGCTGACCTGGCTCGGGCGAAGATGCTCGGCCGGACGGCGGGCCGGTCGCTGGCCTTCCTCGCCGCCGTGGACCTCGGCGGGATCAGCGTCTCGACCGAGGACAACCAGTGCGTACGCCACTGGGTGTTCTGCGACCGCAAGCTCGACGGCGGCCGGCGTTGCGTCCTGCGCGCCGACCACGAGGCACCCTGCACCGCACGCTTGCCCCGGCGGCCGGGTCGGTGATGGCCTGAACGACTCAGCTCCAAAGGCCGCGTGCCCTCCATCCGGACCGGCGTCATGATCCGATAGTGATCGGCGTCACACCCGTGGAGTTGAGCGGAATAGACTCAACTCTGGTTGTGTCCTTCCTAGTGGACACGCCGATCCGGGGGAGCCCATGAACACGGAACGACTCACCACCAAGAGCCGCGAAACCATCACCGGTGCCGTCGCGCTGGCGAACCAGCGCGGTCACGCCACCGTGGAGCCCTGGCACCTGCTGCTGTCGCTGCTGGACACCGAGGGTTCGACCGCCGCCGGCCTGCTGCGCGCCGTCGGCGCCGACCCGGCCGGACTGCGCCAGGCCGCCCAGCGCGCGGTCGACGCCCTGCCCGCCGCGCGCGGATCCAGCATCGCCGAGCCGACCCTGGCCCGCGAGTTCGTCAACGCCATCGGCGCCGCCGAGCAGATCGCCCGGCCGCTGGGCGACGAGTACACCTCCACCGAGCACCTGCTCGCCGGCCTGGCCCGGGTGGGTGGCGCGGTCTCCGTCGCGCTGAAGAACGCCGGCGCCACCGAGGAGAACCTGGTCGCAGCCTTCCCCACGGTCCGGGGCGGCGACCGGCGGGTCACCACCGCCGACCCGGAGCAGACCTACCAGGCCCTGGCCAAGTACGGCGTGGACCTGACCGCCAGCGCCCGCGACGGGAAGATCGACCCGGTCATCGGGCGCGACTCGGAGATCCGCCGGGTGATCCAGGTGCTCTCCCGGCGAACCAAGAACAACCCGGTGCTGATCGGTGAGCCCGGCGTCGGCAAGACCGCCATCGTCGAGGGCCTCGCCCAGCGCATCGTCGCCGGGGACGTGCCCGAGTCGCTGCGGGACAAGAAGCTGGTCTCGCTGGACCTCGGCGCGATGGTGGCCGGCGCGCAGTACCGCGGCCAGTTCGAGGAGCGGCTGAAGTCCGTGCTGGAGGAGATCAAGAACTCCAACGGCCAGGTCATCACCTTCCTCGACGAGCTGCACACCGTCGTCGGCGCCGGCAAGGGCGAGGGCTCGATGGACGCCGGCAACATGCTCAAGCCGATGCTGGCCCGCGGCGAGCTGCGGATGGTCGGTGCGACCACGCTCGACGAGTACCGCGAGCACATCGAGAAGGACCCGGCGCTGGAGCGCCGCTTCCAGCCGGTGCTGGTCGGCGAGCCCACCATCGAGGACACCATCGGCATCCTGCGCGGCCTCAAGGAGCGCTACGAGGTGCACCACGGCGTACGGATCACCGACGCCGCGCTGGTCGCCGCCGCCTCCCTGTCGGACCGCTACATCACCGACCGGTTCCTGCCGGACAAGGCGATCGACCTGGTTGACGAGTCCGCGTCCCGGCTCCGGATGGAAATCGACTCCCGGCCGGTCGAGGTGGACGAGATCGAGCGGGCGGTGCGCCGGCTCGAGATCGAGGAGATGGCGCTGGCCAAGGAGCCCGACGCCGCTTCCGCCGAGCGGCTGGAGCGGCTGCGCAAGGAGCTGGCCGACAAGCGGGAGCAGCTCACCGCGCTCTCCGAGCGCTGGCAGCTGGAGAAGAGCCACATCACCAAGCTCTCCACCGCCAAGGAGGAGCTGGAGCGGCTCGGCGGCGAGGCCGAGCGGGCCGAGCGCGACGGCGAGCTGGAACGCGCCGCCGAGCTGCGGTACGGCCGGATCCCCGCGCTCAAGGCCGAGCTGACGCAGGCCGAGGAGGAGCTGGCCCGGCTCCAGGCCGACGGCGCGATGCTCAAGGAGGAGGTCGGGGCGGACGACATCGCCGCCGTGGTCGCCTCCTGGACCGGCATCCCCGCCGGCCGGCTGCTGGAGGGCGAGACCGCCAAGCTGCTCCGGATGGAGGAGTCGCTGCGGTCCCGCGTGGTCGGCCAGTCCGAGGCGGTCGCCGCGGTCTCCGACGCGGTCCGCCGAGCCCGGGCCGGCGTCGCCGACCCGGACCGCCCGACCGGCAGCTTCCTCTTCCTCGGCCCGACCGGCGTCGGCAAGACCGAGCTGGCCAAGGCGCTCGCCGAGTTCCTCTTCGACGACGAGCGGGCCATGGTCCGCATCGACATGAGCGAGTACGGCGAGAAACACTCCGTCGCCCGCCTGGTCGGTGCCCCGCCCGGCTACGTCGGCTACGAGGAAGGCGGCCAGCTCACCGAGGCGGTGCGCCGCCGGCCGTACTCGGTGGTCCTGCTGGACGAGGTGGAGAAGGCCCACCCGGACGTCTTCGACGTGCTGCTCCAGGTGCTCGACGACGGCCGGCTCACCGACGGCCAGGGCCGCACCGTGGACTTCCGCAACGCGATCCTGATCCTCACCTCCAACCTCGGGTCGTCGGTGATCAGCGACCTGACACTGGCCGAGGAGCAGCGCCGGGAAGGGGTCCTCGCGGTGGTCCGGTCGCACTTCAAGCCGGAGTTCCTCAACCGCCTCGACGACATCGTGGTGTTCGCCGCCCTCCGGGGCGACGACCTGCGGGCCATCGTGGACATCCAACTGATGCGGATGCGCCGCCGGCTGGCCGACCGCCGGCTCGGACTGGAGATCACCGAGGCGGCCCGGACGTGGCTCGCCGAGCACGGGTACGACCCGATCTACGGGGCCCGCCCGCTGCGCCGGCTGGTCCAGTCGGCGATCGGCGACCAGCTCGCCAAGGCGCTGCTGGCCGGCCAGATCCGCGACGGCGACACGGTCAAGGTCGACCTGGCCGACACCAAGGAGTCCCTGACCGTCAGCGCCGCCTGACCGCCCCGGCCGGGGTCCCGCGCCACGCGGGAACCCGGCCGGTCCCGGTCCACGGGTGGACCGCGGCGGCCGGCGACGAGAACTCTTTGATCAGCGGGATGAGCGGCCGTCAGGCGGGGCACTAGGGAGGCATGTTGGGGATCGGGAAGAAGGACAAGGAACTGGACGCGGCCGTCAAGGAGCTCGCGAACGCGGACACGCTCGCGTTCGGCGGAGTGGGGATCGCTTCGCAGATCCTGCCCGCCACCGAGGCGTACCGGTATGTCGAGCGGGCGCTCGGCGAGCACCCGGCGGAGGCCCGCAAGAAGGTCGACTGGCTGATCAAACACGGGTCGCCGGCCGGGAAGGCGTACGCGGCCACGTTGCTGGACCGGGTCGACCCGTCGGCGGGCCGGGCGGCCTGGGAGCGGCTGCACGACGACGACGCCGAGTTCACCACGTTCAGCGGGTGCGTGATGGGCCGCGCCACCCTGCGCGACTACGCCGCGGAGCGCCTCGCCGGGGAGTGACCGGTGCGGCCCGAAACGGGGCAGCGGAAAACGACGGGGATCCGTACCTTTCCGCCATGACCTCTCCCGAAGCCGCGCCGGCCCGAGCCGACCGGCCCGGCGCGATCACCGTCGCCTACTGGCTCCAGCTCGCGACGGTGGTCGTCCTGCTCGCCGTCGTCTGCGCCGCGGTCATCGAGGCGGTGCGCTACAACGCGCTGATCGACGACGTGCTCCGGCAGGTGCCCGACGCCGACCCGACCGAGGTGTCCGAGGAGCGGAGCGGCAACCTCTTCATGGCGCTCTTCATCGGCGTCCCGGCGCTGCTGCTCGCGGGCTGGCTCGCCGCCACCGCGCTGCCGCTGCGCCGGCGCAGCAACGTCGCCCGGATCCTGGTCTTCGTCGCCGCCGGCGTGCAACTGCTGCTCTGCCTCGGGCAGGGTTGCGGCGGCCTGATGATCCCGCTCGCCTTCTTCGCCGGAATGGGTGACCCGGGGTACGACTCGTCCGGCGGCGACCTCCCCGACGACGGCGGCGACTGGCGGCCGTCGGAGTTCCTCGACACCCTCTACGCGCGCGGGGACAGCATGCAGGCGGTGACCGCGGTGGTCGCCGGCATCGGGATCCTGCTGGTGCTGGCGCTCACCGTGGCCGTGGTGGTGCTGCTCCTGCTTCCCGAGTCCCGCCGCTGGTTCCGAGGGGATTCCGCGATGCCGGCCGCCGGTCCGTGGCCGGCGTTCGGCTACGGCTACGGCTACGGACCGGCCCAACCGCAGCCGGGTCAGCCCGGCTGGGTGGCGCTGCCACCGGGCTACCTGATCTGCCCCGACCCGGCCCTGCACATCGCTCATCCGCCCACCTACCCGACGGCGCCCGTTCCCACCGGCGCGGACGCCACCGAGCCGCCACCCGCCGACGACCGGGCCCCACGTAGCTGACCGCTCACTCAGCGAGTGGGACTTCGGCGCACGTGCGTCGGGTTGTTACCGTCTCCGCCGACGCACGTGGGGAGGCGGCCGTGGACGGAAACTTGGCGTACCTGGTGGCGGGACTGGGGTGCCTGCTCGGGGTGGCTGGCGTGGTGATCGCCGTGGTGGCGTTGAGCCGGGCGCGGTCCGCGCCGCGCCCGCAGGCCCCCGGCGACCCGTTCCGCGACCGCGACGCCGACGCGCTGCGCGGCGACCCCCGCAAGCTCAAGCCGGGCGACATCGTGGAGATCCGCCAGGTGTCGTACACCGTGCGCGGCTCGGTGCACCTGGTCGAGGGCGGCTGGAGCTGGGCCGAGCACCTGCTCGACGACGCCGGCGGGGTCAAGCGCTGGCTCTCCGTCGAGGAGGACCCCGACCTGGAGCTGGTGCTCTGGGCGAGCGAGCCGGCCGCCTCCCTCACGCCCGGGGCGCCGACCCTCGAGATCGCCGGCCGCAGCTATCACTGGGACGAGTCGGGCCAGGCGAGGTACACCGCCACCGAGGGCACCGGCCTCGACCCGCGCGGCACCATGCGCTACCACGACTACCAGGCGCCCGGCGGGGCCCGGCTCTCCTTCGAGGCGTACGGGGAGGCCGGCTGGGAGGTGAACCTCGGCGAGAAGCTGCACCGCGCCGAGGTGATGATCTACCCGCAGGGCGGCCCGGAAAAGGTGTCCTGAGCGTGCTGGTCGACCTGGACGCCCCGTACGTCGACACCCGCGCCGCCGACCTGAGCCTCAGCCTGGGCGGCCCGGAACGCCCCGCGCTGCACGTGCGCGAGGTGACCCTGCCCGACGGCCTGCGGCTGCGGCTGCGTCTGCTCGGCGCCTCGCACCAGGTGGTCTGCGGCGACCTGACCGAGACCGTCGCCTGCCTGCCCGGACGCCCGCCGCACCTGCCCGGCACGCTGCACGACGACAGCGCCGGCTACCGGTTCACCGCCACCGTGCTCCGGCCCGCCGGGGACGGCCTGCGCACCCGGGTCGCCGCGCTCCGCGCCGAACTGGCCGACGACCCGTACGCCGTGGTCGGCGTCTTCCCCGGCGACGTCGACGCGGTCACCGCGCTCGCCGTCCGCCCCGACCCGCCGGACGGCGCGGTGGCCTGGCGCACCTGGCACGCGTACCCCCAGACCAACGAACTGGTCCTGACCGAAACGGTGGTGACCCGATGACGTACCGACGGTGGTTCGTGGTGGGCGTTGCGTTCGCGGTGATCGGGGCCGTGGTGGCGGGATTTGCCATCTTCTACGGCAACTTCTCCCCGCGCGGCTACGTGGCGGACCACTTCCGGCGGGACGCCAGCCGGGACATCGGTTCCCAGGCGCTCGCCTACACGACGGACAGGACGCCGAGCCAGGTGTCGAAGCAGATCACCGATGTCTGGCAGCCGGCGGACCAGTACGTCGACGGCAGCGGTGTCTACCTGCGCTACAACGACGACTCGGTGGTGATCCTGCCGATCGCCGCCGGCTCGGTGATCCTGCTGGAGCGGATGAGCACCGCGTACCCGCGCTACCACTCCCGGGTGGGCAACCACTGGGGCTGGGGCCGGGGCAGCACGGTCCGCGGCGGCGGACCCGGCGCCGGCAAGTGACCTGACCCCTCCCACCTGACGAATCCTGGAGTCCCCTGTGCAGACGCTGGTCACCGATCTGCTGGTCACGCTCGCCTACGGCGTGGTCGGTGTCGCCCTGATGGCCGTCGGCTACGTCCTGGTCGACGTCGCCACCCCCGGCAAGCTCCACGAGCTGATCTGGGTCGGGCGCAACCGCAACGCCGCGTTGCTGCTCGCCTCGAACCTGGCCGGCGTCGGCACCATCGTGGTCGCCGCGATCGCCGCCAGCGCGGACGACTTCGCCCTCGGCCTGATCGGCGCGGCCGCGTACGGCATCCTCGGCCTGGTCATCATGGCGGCGTCGTTCCTGCTGCTCGACCTGGCCACCCCCGGCAAGCTCGGGGAGATCCTGGTCGACCCGGAACCGCACCCGGCCGTCTGGGTCTCCGCCGTCGTGCACCTCGCCACCGGCGCGATCATCGCCGCGGCGATCAGTTGAGGTCCGGTAGCCAGCGGCGCCCGGCCGGCAAGCGGTCCGGCCCGCTCACCGGGCTGCTCGTGGTCCTGCTGGTCGGCCTCGGCCTCGGCGGCGGCATCGGCCCGGCCGGTCCGGCGGCCGCGTCGGCCGGCGGGCAGGCGCTCACCACCGGCGTCCCGGCCCCCGCGACCGAGGAACGGGCCGGCACCGTGCCGATCCTGCACGCGGCCTTCACCAGCCAGGGCATCTGCTACGGCTGGCGGCTGCGGGACACGTACGACGTGGTCAGCGTCGGTTCGAACCTCGGCGACGGGACGGCGGTCAAGGACGCGCCGGAGTGCCCGCGCTGGATCGAGGTCGACGCGGACGTGACCTACACCCCGGAGAGCAGCGAGGCGTCCGACTCCGCCATCGTCCAGGCGGCGGGGTCCGCCGACATCGACCCCGCCGACCTCGCCGACATCGAGCGGGGGCTGGAACGGTTCGGGCTGGACGAGGCGACCTTCGTCGACGACCCGGGCTGGGCGGTCACCCGGGCCGCCACGATGCTGCCCCTGCTCGCCGTCGAGGCCGGGTTGGCCGCGCCGGCCGCCGCTCCGAGCGTCGACCCGACCGCCTCGGCAAGCCCGCTGCCGGATGCCGGCAGCGATTTCTGGCGGGACCGTTGGGGTTGGCTGGTCGCCGCGGTCGGGCTGCTCCTGCTCGCCACGCTCTTCATCGCCGCGGGTGCGGTGCAGCGCCGCCGGGAGCACCGGGTGACGGTGCCTGCGCAGCGCGCCGGCACGCACACCGGGACGGACCACCCGGCTGCGACGGAAGCCGCCGGGCGTACCCGGGAGAAGGAATGACCACCGACGCGCCGGCACGGCCGGCATGGCGGGCCGCCCGCGCGGCGGTCCTGCTCGCGGTCTTCGTCTGCGCCGCCTGCGGCCTGGTGTACGAGCTGGCGCTGGTCGCCCTCGGCAGCTACCTGATCGGCGACGCGGTCGGCCAGGCGTCGATCGTGCTCGGCGTGATGGTCTTCGCGATGGGCGTCGGCGCCCTCGTCGCGAAGCCGTTGCAGTCCCGCGCCGCCGCCGCGTTCGCCGCGATCGAGCTGACCCTCGCCCTGCTCGGCGGCCTCTCCGTGCTCGCCCTCTACGCCGCCTTCGCCTGGCTCGACCTGTACGTGCCGGCCCTGGTCGGCACCGCGTTCGTGCTCGGCCTGCTGATCGGCGCGGAGATCCCGCTGCTCATGGTGCTGCTGCAACGCATCCGGGAGCAGTCCGCCGGCAGCGCGGTGGCCGACCTGTTCGCCGCCGACTACGTGGGTGCGCTGCTCGGCGGGTTGGCCTTCCCGTTCCTGCTCATCCCGGTCTTCGGGCAGCTCAAGGGCGCGCTGGTGGTGGGCGCGGTGAACGCCGTCGCCGGCCTCGCGCTGGTGTTCACGGTCTTCCGGGCCGACCTGCGCCGCCGCGCCCGGCTCGCGCTCGGCGCCGGATCCGTCGTGGTCGCCCTATGCCTCGGGTACGCCTGGGTCACCGCACACGACTTCGAGGTGACCGCACGGCAGCAGCTCTACCGGGATCCGGTGGTGCACGCCGAGCGCAGCCGCTACCAGGAGATCGTGCTGACCCGGTCGGCGCGGGAGATCGGTCACGCCGACACCGACCTGCGGTTGTTTCTCAACGGCGACCTCCAGTTCAGCTCGATCGACGAGTACCGGTACCACGAGTCGCTGGTCCACCCGGCCATGAACGGGCCGCACGGCGAGGTGCTGGTGCTCGGCGCCGGGGACGGGCTGGCGCTGCGGGAGATCCTCAAGTACCCGGACGTGCGCCGGGTGACCCTGGTCGACCTCGACCCGGCCGTGGTGCGGCTGGCACGGACCGAGCCGCAGCTGCGCGACCTCAACCGGAACTCGTTCGCCGACCCCCGGGTCCGGGTGCTCAACCTGGACGCGTTCGGCTGGCTGCGGAGCGCCAGGGACCGCTTCGACGTGGTGGTCGCCGACCTGCCGGACCCGGACGAGACCGCCACCGCCAAGCTCTACACCGTCGAGTTCTACGCGCTGATCCGCTCGGTGCTCACCCCCGGCGGGCGGGTGGTGGTGCAGGCCGGGTCGCCGTACTTCGCGCCCCGGTCGTACTGGTCGATCGAGCGTTCGGTGCGCGAGGCCGGCTTCGCCACCGTGCCTTACCACGTGGACGTGCCGAGCTTCGGCGACTGGGGGTTCGTGCTCGCCACGCCGGGCGGCACCCCGCCGGCGTTGGCGCTGCCCGCCGGCGCGCCGCCGCTGCGCTTCCTCACCCCGTCGGTGCTCGCCGCGGCGGCCACCTTCCCCGCCGACCGGGCCCGGCTGGACGTGCCCGCGTCCACGTTGTTGCAGCCCAGGCTGCTGGAGTACGAGCGGATGGAGTGGCGCGGCTACTAGTTTCGGGGCATGGTGCCCGGATCGCCCCGTCGCGGCGGCGCCCGGAACCTCGGGTGGCTGCGCCGGCGGCTCCCGAGCCGGGCGATCGACGCGGCCGCGTACCTCCAGGCGTTCGTCCTCTCCGGGGTGGTCACCGTGCTCGCCCTGCGGGCGTACCTCCAGGCCACCGGGTACCCGCAGCTCGGCGGGGGCGGGCTGCACATCGCCCATGTGCTCTGGGGCGGGCTGCTGCTGGCCGTCGGGCTCGGCGTCGCGCTGGTCTTCCTCGGCGGCGGGGCGCGGACTGCCGGGGCGATCATCGGCGGGATCGGTTTCGGGCTCTTCATCGACGAGGTGGGCAAATTCGTCACCGCCCGGACCGACTACTTCTACGCCCCGGCCGCGGGCATCATCTACGGCGCGTTCGCCCTGCTCGTCCTGCTCACCCAGGCGGTACGCGGCCGGATGCGGCTGACCCCGGACGAGCGGATCGCGAACGCCCTGGACATGATGCTCGGCGGGGTGCCGGGCGGGCTCACCGACCGGCGGCGGATCGCCGTGCTCCGCCTGGTTCAGGGCGCCGGTCCCACCGTCGAGGCGGCGATGGTGCAGCTGCTCGACGCGGTGCCCCGGCGTGAGCCGCCCCCGGTCCGGTTCTGGCGGCGCGCGGCGGACCGGGCCCGGCGGCTCGCCGCCTGGGTGGCCGCCCGGCGGTGGCTGGTCTGGCCGGTGGTCGTCTACCTGGTGGTGGGGCCCGTGGTCACCGTGGTCTCCGTGGCGCTCGCCGGGGTCACCGGCGAACTGGACCAGCGGCGGGAGTGGGGCGCGGTGCTCGGCAGCTCGGTCGCCGCGCTGATCACCGCCGTGCTGAGCGTACGGGCGGCACTGCGGCTGCGCGGCGACCGGCTGGACGCGTTCCGGCTGTTCAAGCTGGCCCTCCTGGTCGACCTCCTGTTCGGGCAGATCTTCAACTTCACGGTCAACCAGTTCGGCGCGGTCTTCGCGCTCCTGTTCGACCTGTTCCTGCTCGGCGTGGTCACCGCCGAGCACCGCCGGCTGCGCCGGGAGGCGACGCTGTACCGCCGGTGAGTGGTGGCGGATCCCGCCGACCTCCCCTGCCGATCCGGCCACGGCTGGTTACGGTGGTCGTGCTGTCCAGGAGAGGAGAATCATGGTCGATGCCTCCGCAACGCCGGCCCGCGCCCGCCCGGGCGTGGTGACGACATCCAGTTGGCTGCTCATCCTCGTCGCCGCCATCCAGGTGGTGAACCTGATCCTGACGATTGCCACCATCGGCACGGTCCGGAACGTCCTCCGGGACGCCTACCGGGGCACCTCGGTCGAGCAGGCGGCCGACTTCGCCTGGGTGTTCGGACTCGTCGGGGCCGTGCTCACGCTGCTGCTCGCGGCCGCGCTCGTGGTCCTCGCCCTGATGAACAACCGGGGCCGCAACGGCGCCCGGATCACCACCTGGGTGCTGGGCGGGATTCTGATCTGCTGCTCCGGCGGCAGCCTGCTCAACAACGCGGCCGGCGGCCTGGTGAACGGCGGCCCCACCAACGGGGACGTGCCGAGCGGGCAGGAGATCCAGCGCCGACTCGAGGAGGCGCTGCCCGGCTGGTACGGCCCGGTCAGCACGCTGCTCGGTGTGGTCGCCCTGCTCGCCCTGCTGGCCGCCCTGATCCTGCTGGCGCTGCCCGCGGCCAACGACTTCTTCCGCCGGTCGAAGCAGCCGGTGTGGGAGCCGCCCGTGCCGGGTGCCACCTGGCCGGGTCACCCGCAGGCACCCGGGTACCCGTCCGAGCCGGGCTACCCGCCGGCCCCCGGATATCCGCCGGCCCCCGGATATCCGCCGGCCCCCGGATATCCGCCGGCTCCTGGCCAACCGGGTCAGCCGGGCCAGCCGCCGGCAGCCGGCCAGCCGCCGACGCCGGGCGAGGGTGCTCCTCCCGGGCCGTCCGACCGGCCCGGTTCGGCGCCCGAGTCGGGCGAGCGGCGGGAATCCGAGCCGCCATCCGGAAGTTGACTGCCCGGATAAGAGCGACGCCGACGATCCCTCCGAGTAGGTTGCAAGCCGACGCCTACCGGAGGGATTCGTCGTGTCGTACCCCGTTCAGGCCGCGCCCCGCCGTCCGGGGGCGGTCGTCTCGGCGGCGGCGCTGCTGCTGCTGATGGCGGTCGGCGCCGTCGGGTACGCGGTCGCCGGCCTGGCCGTTATCGGCGGCACGGTGAGCCGCTTCCGGGACGCGGCGAGCGCCACCGGCGCCGGGCAACGCGAGATCGACGAGGTGGTGTCGGCGCTGCGGGGCACCACGGCGTTGTCCACCGTGGTCGGTGTGGTGGCGGGGCTGGTGCTGGTCGGGCTCGCTCTCGGCCTGCTCTCGGGCCGCCCCGGTGCCCGGGTGGCCACCTGGGTCGTCGCGGGACTCGGCCTGTTCTGCGGTTGCTGCGGCCTGGCGGTGCTGGTCGGCCAGCGGGCGGCCCCGTTGCAGGTCGGCGCCGACGGCAGGGCCACCGCGGAGCTGTTCGGCCGGCTCGGCGACGCGTATCCGGACTGGTGGATCCCGGTCAACGCCGCCGTGGCGGTGGCGCAGGTGCTCGGCTACCTGGTGGTCGCGGCGTTGCTGATCCTCCCGGCGGCCGGGGCCTTCTTCGGCCGCCGCCCCGCCCCGGCCGCCGCCCCCGGCTACGGTCCGGCGTCCGCGCCGCCGGCCCCTGGTTACGGCCCCTCGTCCGCGCCGCCGGCTCCTGGTTACGGCCCCTCGTCCGCGCCGCCGGCCCCTGGTTACGGCCCCTCGTCCGCGCCGCCGGCTCCTGGTTACGGTCCGGCGTCGGCGCCGCCCGCCCCGGGGCCGGCCGCTCCGGCGTCGTCGCCCTGGGCGCCGCCGCCGGGTCCGCCGCCGCCCCCGCCCACGACCCCGCCCGTTCCGCCTGCCGGCCCGCAGCAGTCCACGCCACCCTCCGGCCCGACACCGCCCCCCGAGGACCGCACGTGACCGACGCAGCACATCTCTCACCGCGCCGCGCCCTGATCACCGGGGCCAGTCTGGGCATCGGCGAGGCGTTCGCCCGCCGGCTGGCTGCCGACGGTTGGGATCTGATCCTGGTGGCCCGGGACGCCGGTCGGCTGGACGCCATCGCTGCCGAGCTGACCGGTCGGTACGGCCACCGGATTGAGACGATCTCCGCCGATCTGTCCACCGACGACGGCTGCGCCGCGGTGGAGCGGCGGTTGGTCGCCGATCCCCCGGTCGACATGCTGGTGAACAACGCCGGGATCAGCCTCAACACCCCGTTCGTCCGGTCCACCGTCGAGGATGAGGCACGCCTGCTCCGGTTGAACGTGCTGGCGGTGCTGCGGCTGACCCACGCGGCGCTCCGGCCGATGATCGAGCGCGGCGTTGGGACAGTGATAAATGTCTCTTCGGTTGCGGGTTTCGGCGTACCGATGCCGGGTTCGACCTATTCGGCCAGCAAGGCGTGGGTGACGAATTTCAGTGAGTCGATCGGCCTCTCGGTGGCCCCGCTCGGCGTCCGGGTGATGGCGCTCTGTCCCGGCTACACGCGTACCGGCTACCACGAGCGGGCCGGCATCGACATGACCGGTACTCCGCGCTGGCTCTGGCTGCGGGCCGCCGACGTGGTCGACGAAGGCCTGCGTGACCTGCGGAAAGGCAAGCTGGTCAGCGTGCCGAGCTGGAAGTACAAGCTGGCCGTCGCGGGCCTGCGGCACGCGCCGCGGCGGCTGCTGCGCAGCGTCGCCCGGGACACTCGAGGCCGCGTCGGGCGGGGCGACGACTGACCGTCGGTCGACCGGGGCGGGCGTCCCGTCGACGGGATCGGCGTCCGTCGGTGCCGGTTGTGGTCGCACAGCGTAGTCGGATATAGCCAGCCGTCGGTCGCCCTCAGGGTTGACCCGGGTGGACCCGGCAGCCGGCTCCCAGACTTGCGCAGTACGCTCTATCGACATGGGGGACCACGACGACCTGCGTAAATTCATCACCGACCTGGCTGTGGTCCATGGCCGTGTGGTGCTCTCCTCGGGACGTGAGGCGGACTGGTACGTCGATCTGCGGCGCGTCACGCTCCATCACCGGGCGGCACCATTGGTCGGTCGGGTGATGCGTGACCTCACCGCCGACTGGGAGTACGACGCGGTCGGTGGGCTGACCCTCGGGGCCGATCCGGTCGCCGCCGCGATGCTGCACGCCTCGGCCGAGACCGACCGACCGCTGGACGCCTTCGTGGTCCGGAAGGCGGGCAAGGCGCACGGCCTCCAGCGGCGTATCGAGGGGCCGGACGTCGCCGGTCGGCGGGTGCTGGCGGTTGAGGACACCTCGACGACCGGCGGCAGCGTGTTGACCGCCGTCGAGGCATTGCGCGAGGCCGGGGCCGAGGTGGTGGGTGTGGCGGTTATTGTTGATCGAGGCGCCGGCGTCGCTGTGCGAGCCGCCGGACTGCCGTATCGGGCGGCCTATACGTTGGCTGACCTCGGCCTTGTGGCGTAAAAGTTTGCCGATTCGGATCTGCTGATATGCAGGCGGATCGATGCTGCTGGTGGAAGGATGGAATACGTGGGAACTGCGTTGGCTGAAATGACCATGCCTCAGATCTCGCCGCTTGCCGGCGAGCCGATCGAACGTGCCGATGCCGAGCGTCTCGCCGGGGTCCTCAAGGCCCTCGCCGACCCCGCCCGGCTGCGGCTGCTCAGCCTGATCCAGTCGGCGCCCGAGGGCGAGGCGTGCGTGTGTGACCTCACCGCGCCGCTCGGCCTCTCGCAGCCGACGGTCAGCCACCACCTGCGCATCCTCACCGAGGCCGGCTTGCTGGAGCGGGAGAAGCGTGGGGTCTGGGCGTACTACCGGCTGGTGCCGACCGCGATCGCCACGATCGCGGATCTGCTGACCCCGCCGCGCAAGCGGGCCACCAAGAAGGCCCGCTGAAACCGGAGCTGCCCGAGATCCGGGTCGGTGTCCGGGGCCCGTGGCGCGCTGAGCCCGGGTGGCCGTAGGCCGCCTCGACCGAGCGCGGCACCGGGCGGCGTGCAGGGGTGGCGCCACCACCGGACGGTGACGGCTGCCCGTCATCCGTACCACCGACAGGTCGACAGGTCGACGATGGCCGGCCCCCCGGGAGGGGGCCGGCCATCGTCGTACCCGGGTCAGTGGCCCTGGTGCGGGCCGTGCCGGCGGTGGTCGTCGCCCTCGATCGCGTCCCGCACCGCCTCGACCGCGCCGGCCGCGCTGGCCGCCGCGACCACCGTGGCCGCCTCGCCGCGCTTGCGCGCCCGCCGGTCGCGGAGGAACTCGAAGAAGATCGGCAGCACCGAGATCAGGATGATCACCGCGACCACCGGCAGGATGTACCGGTCGATCTTGTCGCCGATCGCGTTGTAGATCTGGTCGGCCAGCAGGTAGCCGATCAGCAGGATGCCGTCCACCCAGAGGAACGCCCCGACCACGTTCCACACGAAGAACTGCCGGGCGGGCATGCCGAGCACGCCGGCGACCGGGTTGAGGAAGGTCCGCACGATCGGGATGAACCGGGCCAGCACCACGGCCTTCGCCGGGCCGAACTTCTGGAAGTAGTGCTCGGCCTTCTCCACGTACTCCCGCTTGAACAGGCGGGAGTTGGGGCGGTCGAACATCCGCCGGCCGTACCGGGCCCCGAGCCAGTGCCCGAGCTGCGCCCCGGCGATCGCGCAGAGTGGGCCGCCGATCAGCAGCCTGGCCAGCGACAGCCGGGTGCCGGCCCCGAAGATCGCGTCGGCGACCGGCGAGGCGGCCACGCCGGCCAGGAAGAGCAGCGAGTCGCCCGGGAAGAAGAAGCCGACCAGCAGGCCGGTCTCGGCGAAGAGGATCGCCCAGACCCCGATCATCCCGAAGGTGTGGATCAGGTCCTTCGGGTCGAGCGGGTTCAGAGCGACATTCTCGGAGATCATCCGGGTCTTCTCAGCTGTGTCCACGGCCACAAAGGGTACCCGGGCCTGCCCCGCCCGCGCGCCGGGCCGGCCGCCCTGGCCGGCACCCGAAGTCGCACTTTCCCGGAAAGAGTGGCTGTCGGGCGTAGAACAGCCACTCTTTCCGGGAATCAGCGCGACTGGGGGTGGAGGGTCAGAGGCGGGGGTCGACCGGTTCGGACTCGCAGGCGAGAATCGCGAAGACCAGCTCGTGGCGGCGCCAGAGCGGGGCGTCCTCGGCCAGGGCGTCCAGCGCGGCCAGGCCGAGGCCGTGCTCGCGCAGCGCGAGGCCGCGCTTGCGACCCAGCGACCGCTTGCGCAGCGCGGCGAGCTGGCCCGGCTCGGTGTACCCGGGACCGTAGATGATCCGCAGGTACTCCCGGCCCCGGCACTTGATCCCCGGCTGGAGCAGCGACCCCTTCGGCGCGCGGGCGGCCAGCCCGGCGTACGGCTTCACCACCATGCCCTCGCCGCCGGCCGCGGTCAGCGCCAGCCACCAGTCGACCGCCGCCGCCACCGCCGCCCCGTCGGCCAGGTCGACCACCTGGCGGCGGGTCGGGGTGAAGAACTCCGGATCCGCCGCGCAGAGCCGGTCGGCCAGCGCCAGGTGCCACCCGTGGTAGCGGTCCGCGTAGCTCGCCCCGGCCCCGGCCAGCACGGCGAACGGCGCCAGGGTCACCCCGCGCAGCCCGTCGGTCGGCCCGACGTAGGCCCGGTACGCCGCCGAGTACGCCTCGACCTCGGCGCCCCGGTCGGCCATCCGGCCGCGCAGCTCAGCCACCGGCAGCCCCCGGCCGGCGGCGGCGTCCAGTGTGGCGAGCACCGCCGGCAGAGCGGCCCGGCCAGCCGCGCCGACCCCGGCGTACTGCTCGCGGATCAGGCCGCCCGCCTTCGCCGACCAGGGCAGCAGCTCGCAGTCGAGCAGCAGCCAGTCGGTGTCCAGCTCGGCCCAGAGACCGGCCGTGGTGACCGCGGCGCGGACCCGGGCCAGCAGCTCGTCGTCGAGCGGCGGCCCGAAGAACGGCCGGCCGGTGCGGGTGTGCACCGCCCCGCCCGCGAACCGCCCCGGTTCCCGCTCCACCAGCACCACGGCCCGGGAGCCCATGTGCTTCTCCTCGCAGACCACCCGCTCGACGCCGGCCGCGCGGTAGTCGGCGAACGCCTGCTCCGGGTGCTCCAGGAACCCGTCCACCGTCGAGGTCGAGCAGGGCGCCATGGTGGGCGGCAGCCACACCAGCCGGCCCGGGTCGAGCGCGTACCGGCTCATCACCTCCAGCGCGGCGGCGGCGTTCTCCGCCGGCACGGTCAGCGTCCCGTACGCGTGCGCGAGGTGCCGCCGCCCGGTCACGTCGGCCAGGTCCAGCACGGTGTCCGGGCGGGCCGGCGTCGGCGCGACCAGCGGGCGGGCCGGGGCATACCACTCCTTGACCGCCGGGACGGCGACCAGCTCCTTCTCCGGGTAGCGCAGCGCGGTCAGCTTGCCGCCGAAGACGCAGCCGGTGTCGAGGCAGATGGTGTTGTTCACCCACTCCGGCTCCGGCGTCGGGGTGTGCCCGTACACGACCATCGCCGAGCCCCGGTAGTCGCGCGCCCACGGGTAGCGGACCGGCAGGCCGTACTCGTCGGTCTCGCCGGTGGTCTCCCCGTACAGCGCGAACGACCGCACCCGCCCGGACGTGCGGCCGTGGTACGCCTCCTTCAGGCCCGCGTGCGCCACCACCAGCCGGCCGCCGTCCAGCACGTAGTGGCTGACCAGGCCCTCGATGAAGGACGCCGCCCCGGCCACGAAACCCGCCGGCTCCGCCGCCAGCTGGTCCATCGTCTCGGCCAGGCCGTGGGTGAGCCGCACGTCCCGGCCGCGCAGCTTGCGCAGCAGCTTCTGCTCGTGGTTGCCCGGCACGCAGATCGCGTGGCCGGCCGCCACCATGCCCATCACCAGGCGGAGCACGCCGGGGGAGTCCGGGCCGCGGTCCACCAGGTCACCCACGAAGACCGCGGTACGCCCGGCCGGGTGCACCGCGTCGACCGGGCGGCCCGCGTCATCGCGGTGCAGGGCGTAGCCCAGCCGGAGCAGCAGCGCCTCCAGCTCCTCCCGGCAGCCGTGCACGTCACCGACGATGTCGAACGGCCCGGTCAGCTCCCGCCGGTCGTTGAACAGCTTCTCGTAGCGGATCTCCGCAGCGTCGATCTCCTCGACCCCGCGCAGCACATGCACCTTGCGGAAGCCCTCCCGGGCCAGCCGCCCGTACGACTGCCGCAGGTCGCGCTGCATCCGGGTGAGCACCTGCCGGCCGTGGGTCCGGTCGGCGCGGGCCCGCGTCCGCTCCCAGGCCAGCGCCTCCGGCACGTCCAGCACGATGGCCACCGGCAGCACGTCGTGCTCGCGGGCCACCTTGACCAGCGCGGCCCGGGCGTGCGGCTGGAGGTTGGTCGCGTCGACCACGGTCAGCCGGCCCCGGCGCAGCCGGATCCCGGCCACGTGGTGCAGCGCGTCGAACGCGTCGGCGGAGGCCGACTGGTCGTTCTCGTCGTCGGCCACCATCCCCCGGAAGGTGTCCGAGGAGAGCACCTGGCTGGGCCGGAAGTGCCGGCGGGCGAAGGTGGACTTGCCGCAGCCGGAGACGCCGACCAGCGCCACCAGGGCGAGCTCGGGGATGTCCAGGGTGGTCATGCGGTCTCCTCCTTCCGGGTCAGCACGGCGAGCTGCGTGGGGCTGCCCACCTCAGGGTCGTCGTCGCCGACTCCGGCGAGGGTGGCGGTGTAGCCGTGGGCCGTCGCCACCCGCTCGACCCAGGCCGCGAACTCGGCCCGGGTCCATTCGAACCGGTGGTCGGCGTGCCGGAACCGGCCCGCGCCCAGCCCTTCGTAGCGGACGTTGTATTCCGCGTTCGGGGTCGTCACCACGACCGTGGCGGGCCGGGCGTGCCCGAACACCGCGTCCTCCAGCGCGGGCAGCCGGGGCGGGTCGACGTGCTCGATCACCTCCATCAGCACCGCGGCGTCGTAGCCGCGCAGCCGGTCGTCCCGGTAGGTCAGCGCCGACTGCCACAGCTTGATCCGGTCCCGCTGCCGCTCCGGCAGCCGGTCCAGCCGCAGCCGCCGGGCGGCCAGGGCCAGCGCCTGGCCGGAGACGTCGGTGCCGACGATCTCGGTGAGCCGCCGGTCGGCGACCAGCGCGGTGAGCAGGGCCCCGCCGCCGCAGCCCAGGTCCAGCACCCGCGTCGCGCCGCTGTCCCGCAACGCCGCCAGCACCGCCGCACGCCGGCGTACGGCCAGCGAGGCGCGCTTCTCGTCCTTCTCCTCCGGCGGCCCGGTCTGCTCCACGCTGTCGTCGGCGGGCGGCTCGTCGGCCAGCCGCAGCTCGGCCAGGCGGGCCAGCGCCGCGCCGGCGAGGGCCCGGCGGTGCGCCAGGTAGCGGCGGGTGATCAGGTCGCGTTCCGGGTGGTCGGCCAGCCAGCCGGCGCCGGCCCGGAGCAGCTTGTCCACCTCGTCCGGGGCCACCCAGTAGTGCTTGGCGTCGTCCAGCACCGGCAGCAGCACGTACAGGTGGTTGAGGGCGTCGGCGAGCCGCAGCGTCCCGGTCAGCGTCAGGTCGACGTACCGGCTGTCGCCCCACTCCGGGTACGCCTCGTCCAGCGGGATCGGGCTGGCCGTCGCCGTCCAGCCCAGCGGGGCGAAGACCCGTACCGCCAGCTCGGCGCCGCCGCGGCAGCGCAGCACCGGCACCCGTACCTCCAGCGGGATCGCGGTGGCGGCGAGCTCCGGCCGGTCCCGCGACTCGCCGCGCAGCGCCGACCGGAACACCTTGGCCAGCGCCGACGAGAGCAGGCTGGACGCCGCGTACGGGCGGTCGTTGACGTACCGGCCGAGGGTGAAGCTGTCCGGGGTGGCCACCTGGGCCCGCCCCCGGCCCCGGCCGCCGCCCAGCTTCAGCGGGTCGACCTCGACCAGCAGCGCCGCCGTGCACCGCTGCTCCGCCGCCTCGGGATAGAGCACGTGCGCGGTACCGGCGGGCAGGTCGAAGCTCTGCACGCGGTCCGGGTGCTTGACGAGGAGGTGGCCGAGGTCGGTCGCGGGACGGTGGGTCGTGGTCAGGGTCAACAGCACCTGTCGATGGTGTCAGTCCCATCGATCATGCGTCGTCCCGTTTTTCTTCCGTAGGTACGACGGCGCCCCGCCGACCTCGGGTCGACGGGGCGCCGGTGGTGCGGTACGGATCAGGCGACGAAGCGGGTCTTGCGGCGGCGGGCCACCACGTAACCGCCGGCACCGGCGGCGAGCAGCAGCGCGCCGAGGCCGGCGATCAGGCCGGTGGCGGAGCCGGTGATCGGCAGCGTGCCGCCGTCACCGCCGCCCTGGCCACCGTCACCGCCGGCGGTGGCGTTCACCACGACCTTTGCGGTGTCGTTCGAGGGCTTCAGGTCCTGGGAGAAACCGCCGTCGCACGGGCACGGAACATTGACTTTGACGAGGCCGGTCGCGTTTGCGATGACCTTGTCGATTCGCAGCGAGAAGTCCAGGGTGGCCTTGTCGCCGGCCTTCAGGAACGGCTCGAAGAAGCAGCGGTAGTGACGCGCCTTCGGCTCGCCCGGCTCACCCTGCTCGTCGCCGTTCTCCGGCAGGCAGCTCTGCGGCACGGCGACGGCCGTGGTGCCCTCCGGCACGTCCAGGGTCAGGTAAGTGACGGGGCTGTCGCCGCGGCTGTAGTCGAGGGTCGCGGGGCCGTTGTTGCGCACTCCGACCGTCGCCGTCACCGTGTCGCCGGCCTTGCCGCTGACCTTCGCGCCGAGCGCCTCGAGGTCGGTGCTGTTCTTGCCGGTGACGGTCACCGCGAGGCTGGACCAGTTGTTGTCCGGCTGGGTGTCCGCCTGGAAACCCCGCGCACTGGTCGTGCCGGCCTCGGTCAAGGTCAGCTCGCCGTCGGTGCCCGGCTTGCCGATGGTCACACCCCGGTACTCGAGGTAGCCCTGGAAGTCCTCAAACTCGGCCGGGGTCATCCAGACGATCTCGCCGTACTTGAAGCCGGGCGCGAAGCTGTCCGCGCCGAGGACGTACGGCAGCGTCGCGCCGAAGCTGGCGCCAGCCGGCAGGTCGTCCTTGAACTGGCAGGTACGCAGCTCGTCGTCGACGTACGTGCAGTTGCTGAAGTGCTTGGTGGAGTTCAGGCCGTAGTCGTTGAAGAAGATCGCGGTGGCACCCTTGGCGGTGGTCTCGCCCGCGTTGGTGACCTTTAGCGGCGCGGTGAAGCCCTTGCCGGGGGCCATCGAGAGCTCGGTCTGCGGACCGGCGGCCAGGTCGACGCCCTCACCGATCCGGACGGTCGATTCCGCGGTGATCTCGTCGAAGCCGGCGGCGCTCACCGTCATCCTAAGCTTGCCGGTGTCGCCGTCCTGCGCATCCTTGGTGGGGGTGACCTGGACCGGGAAGATGCCGGCCAGACCCCACTCCTCGGCGCCCAGCTCGAACTGCGCGACACAGAGCAGCACGCCCGTCGACGGGCTGTCGCACTCGTCGTACGTGTCGTCGTATGCGGTGAAGTCGACCTTGCCGACCAGGTCGCTGTAGTCGTAGCGGACGGTGAGGTCGTGCAGCACCGTGGGGGCCGAGGCATAGATAGTGCCATCCTCGATCTTGCCAGCGGTGCCGGCCGCGACCGTGGTGTCGTTGAAATACCAGCCGAGCTTGACCGGGGTCTCCTCAGCTGCCGCGGCGGCGGGGGTGGCGGAGGCGGCGACGAACGCGCCTGCGACGCCCAGCCCGGCGAGCCAGCGCCGGGTGGAGTTGGTGAGCATGTGGGGGGTTCCTCCCGTGGGATTCAGGTGGAGCCCGTGGAGCTTAAAAAATCCTTAAAGCCCTTGCTGCCCCGCTGTCGCTTGACCGGCGGAAATTGACCGAACGGTTGATCGCTGGCGGTGCAATGTTTCACCGGCCCGTACCCGTCGACAGGGCGGGACACCGGGAGGTGCAGTGACGTACGAGGAGTTCGCCGACGCGCGGCTGGGCGCCCTGCTGCGGTACGCGGTCATGCTGACCGGCGATCCGCACCAGGCGCAGGACCTGGTGCAGGAGACCATGGTGCGGGTCCAGCTGAACTGGCGGCGGGTGGCCCGTAGCGACGCCCCGGAGCGGTACGTCCGCCGGATGCTCACCAACCAGTTCATCGACTGGCGGCGGGGATCGTGGGCGCGTCGGGTGCTGCTGCGCGGCGAGCCGGACGAGGCCGTGCCGGCGCCGACCGACCACGCGCAGTCCGCCGTGGACCGGGACCAGGTCTGGTCCTGGCTGTCCCGGCTGCCCCGACGGCAGCGCGCCACGCTGGTGCTCCGCTACTACGAGGACCTGCCCGACGCGGAGATCGCCGAGATCCTCGGCTGTGCCGTCGGCACCGTACGGTCCTGCATCTCCCGGGCGCTGGCCACCCTCCGAGCCGAGTACGTGGAGGTCCACTGATGATCGAGGACGACCTGCGGGCGGCCTTCGCGCGGCACGAGGCGCTCACCCCACCGACCGGCCCGCTCCGCGCCGCCATCGACCGGATGGTGGTCCGCCGCCGGCGTCGCCGCCTCCGCCTCCGGCTCGGCGGCACGGCGCTGGCGGTGGTCGCCGCCGCCCTGACCGGCTTCACGGCGATGGCGCCGCGGCAGCCCGAGACCGCGCACCTGCTCGGTGATCCGGCATCGCCCGCGCCCGCCGGGGTGCCGCTGAACGTGCTCGTGGTCGGTGTCGACGGGAACGCGGACCGGCAGGCGCGGTTCGCCGACTCGGTGCTGCTGGTGCACATCCCGGCTGACCGCAGCCGGCTCTACCTGGTCTCGCTTCCGCGCTACCTGGAGGTCACCGTCCCGGGCAACGGCACGCAACATCTCAACGCGGCGTTCTCGTTCGGCGCCAGGGGCCCGCAGCCGGACCTGAACGGGGGCTACCGGGCCACCCGGGACGCGGTGGCGGATGCCCTCGGCGTACGGATCGACGCCGGCGTGGCGCTGACCTACCCGGTGGTACGGGAGCTCACCGACGTGGTCGGCGGCGTGCGGGTCTGCCTGCCGCAGCGGGTCCGTTCGATCCACAGCGACCGGGTCTACCCGGCCGGCTGTCAGCAGTTCGACGGCAACGCCTCGGTGGACCTGCTCCGCCAGCGGGCCGAGCTGCCGGACGGGGTCCTGGACCGGGACCGCAACGCCGAGCGGTACGCGGCCAGCCTGCTCCAACGGCTCCAGGAACGGGGCACGTTCAGCAACCCGGTCGTGCTCGAACAGTTGCTCCGGCACCTCAGCTCCGGGCTGGTCGCCGACACCGGCGACGCCTCCCTGGCGACCCTGGGCGCGACGGCGGCGCAGGCCGCCCGCGTCGAGCCGGTCGGCGTCGTCCTGCCTGGGCGGCACGCGGAGAAGTCGAACTTCAACTTCCGGCTCGATCCCGCCCTCGGGCCGGGCTTCCTGGCCGCCCTGCGGGGCGACCGGCTCGGTGAGTGGACCGCCGCCCACCCCGACCAGGTCACCCGGCTGCGGTGACGCGGCAGCGGGCCGGGCGGCCCCTGCCGGCAGGTCAGCGGTAGTCGTCCTCGTCGGCGGCGACCACTCTGGCCTGCTCCATCGCGTCCCAGTCGTCGACCTCCAGGCCGCGGTGCGGCTCGCCGTCACCGTCCTCGGCGGTGACCCCCACGGCCTGCTCGACCGCGTCGGCCGGTTCCGCCTCCAGATCCCGCTCCTCCGGAGCGAGGTGGTCGCTCGGGGTGAAGTCCTCGTCGGGCTGACCCATCGTCCCTCCCTGGATCCCGGTGCGGACAAGTCACCACCACACCGTACGGGCTGGTGCCGCCCGCCGCTCGGCGCCGAGCGGAACCGCGGCGGCGGCGAGCCGCGGAGTCGGCGGTTCGCGCCTCCGCGTGCGCTGCCCGGTGCCAGGATGGGACCGTGGGCTTCCTGATCCGACTGGTGATCACCGCGATCGCGTTGTGGATCACCACGCTGATCGTGCCCGGCGTGGAGGTGACCGGCCGGAACGGGGCGAACACGGCGCTCACCCTGCTCGCGGTGGCGCTCATCTTCGGTGTGGTCAACGCCGTGCTCAAGCCGGTGATCAGGGTGTTCGGCTGCGTGTTCTACCTGCTCACGCTCGGCCTGTTCGCGCTCGTGGTCAACGCCCTGCTGTTCCTGCTCACCGACTGGATCGCCCGGCAGCTGCATCTGCCGTTCCACGTCGACGGCTTCTGGGCCGCCTTCTGGGGCGCCATCGTGATGGCGGTGGTGAGCTGGCTGATCAGCGTCGCGGTGCCGGACCGGCTGGAGCGTTCGTGAGCGGTTTCCGGGTCGGTTGTGCCCGTCGTCTCCTCCTACGGGATACTGCCCGCGGTGGACAGCGCGGTCCGGCGCAGCCAAGGAAGACAGCGGCCAGCACGGCCGAGAGCGGTAAGTAAGGAGCGTTCGACATGCCCATCGCTTCCCCCGAGGCTTACGCGGAGATGCTGGACCGGGCCAAGGCCGGCCGGTTCGCGTACCCCGCGATCAACGTGACCTCCTCGCAGACGCTGAACGCGGCGCTCAAGGGCTTCGCCGACGCGGAGAGCGACGGCATCATCCAGGTCTCCACCGGTGGCGCCGAGTACCTGTCCGGCCCGTCGGTGAAGGACATGGTGACCGGCGCGGTCGCGTTCGCGGCGTACGCGCACGAGGTGGCCAAGAAGTACCCGGTGAACATCGCGCTGCACACCGACCACTGCCCGAAGGACAAGCTGGACAAGTTCGTCCGGCCGCTGATGGCCGTCTCGCAGGAGCGGGTCAAGAACGGCCAGGAGCCGCTGTTCCAGTCGCACATGTGGGACGGCTCGGCCGTGCCGGTGGCGGAGAACCTGGAGATCGCCGAGCAGCTCCTCACCGAGGCCGCCAAGGGCAAGATCGTCCTCGAGATCGAGGTCGGCGTCGTCGGCGGCGAGGAGGACGGCGTCGAGAACGCCATCAACGAGAAGCTCTACACCACCGTCGAGGACGGTCTGGCCATGGTCGACGCGCTCGGCCTCGGCGAGAAGGGCCGCTACATGGCGGCGCTGACCTTCGGCAACGTGCACGGCGTCTACAAGCCGGGCAACGTCAAGCTCCGCCCCGAGGTGCTGAAGCACATCCAGGAGGCGGTCGGCGCCAAGTACGGCAAGGAGAAGCCGCTCAGCCTGGTCTTCCACGGCGGTTCCGGCTCGCTGCTCTCCGAGATCCGCGAGGCGCTGGACTACGGCGTGGTGAAGATGAACATCGACACCGACACCCAGTACACCTTCTCCCGCCCGGTCGCGGACCACATGTTCCGCAACTACGACGGGGTGCTGAAGGTCGACGGCGAGGTCGGCAACAAGAAGATGTACGACCCGCGCGTCTGGGGCAAGGCCGCCGAGGCCGGCATGGCCGCCCGCGTCGTCGAGGCCTGCGAGCACCTGCGCTCGACCGGCACCACGATGACCAAGTAAGGATTCCGCTCCACCGGAGGCCGGCTCCCCGCCCGGGGGCCGGCCTCCGCGCCGCTCAGCCGGCGGTCAGCACCCGGACCGCCTCGCGTACGTCGTCGGTCAGGTGCACGGTGGCCGACAGGTCGCCGAACGGGGACGCGGCGAAGAGCGGGCGCAGCAGCGACTCGACGGGCAGCTCGGTGGTCCAGTACGTCCGGTCCAGGAAGACGTACGCGCCGCTGGCCCCGTCGGTGCCGTAGTAGGTCTTGGTGGCCGCCTGGAACACCTCCTGCACCGTCCCGGCCCGGCCGGGCGCGAAGACGATCCCGCCCCGGGCCAGCCGCAGGATGGTGTCCTCCCGGATGGCGTTGGAGAAGTACTTGGCGATCCGCCCGGCGAACAGGTTCGCCGGCTCGTGCCCGTACAACCAGGTGGGGATGGCCAGGCCGCCGGAGCGGGCCCATCCGGTGCCGGCGGCGGCCGGGCGCGGGGCGGGCAGCGCGGGGCCGGCCGCGTACTTCTCCCGGACCCGCAGCGCCATCTCGGTGTAGTGGTCGTGGTCGGTGAAGTCCGGCGCGGTGGCCAGCACGTCGATCGCCGCGGTCAGCTCCTCCGCCGGCCAGGCGGCGAGGAACGTGCCCAGGTTGGCCGCCTCCATCACGCCGGGACCGCCGCCGGTCACCACCAGCCGGTCGGCCCGCGCCAGCTCCCAGCCCAGCACCGCCGCCATCCGGTACGCGGTGCTGCCGCGCGGCACCGCGTGCCCGCCCATCACGCCCACCACCGACTGCGACCCGTGCACCGCCAACCAGGTCCGGGTGGCGTCGGCCAGGGCGTTGTCCACCCCGTGGTCGTGCAGCCGCTGGCCGAGCGCCTCGCGGACGTCCGGCAGCGCCCCGCCGTGCGCCCGGAAGTGCGCGTACACCCGGGTGTCGTACATCCCGGCGAAGCCACCCTCGGCGAAGCCGGCGGCCAGGTCGTCGGGGGTGTAGAGGTGGGACGGCTGGGTCGGGTAGGGCAGCCCGGAGAAGGGCGGGACCACGTTGGCGCCGCGGCGGACCAGGTCCGCGCCGACCTCCCGGTCGGCGAACCGGCAGCCCACGAAGAGGGTGCCGGCGACTTCGACGTCGCGCAGGTCGGGGACCGGATCGAGGTCGAGGCGCAGGCCCTGCACGGTCAGGCCGGCGAGGCTGCCCTCGGCCATCCGCCGGTCGAACTCGGCCCGGGTCTCGATCTCGTCGATGGTGGTGTCGTGCGGCTCGATGACGTCCGCGGGAGGTGGGGTCGGCACCAGCTCATCCTGCCCGCGCCGGGCAAGCCGGCAAACCGTTTGGGCCGGGGGTCGGCGGATGGCCGGGGAACGACAGGAGCCCGACGGCCAGGCCGTCGGGCTCCTGCGTAACCGGGTCCTGGGGAGGCTCCGGACCATTAGTTGTAATGGAAAACATCTCGGCGTGGCATGGGCCGCGGGTACGCGACCGGCGGGCCGCAGGCGTGACGAAACCCTCAGCCGTTCAGCCGAGCGGCTTCCCGGACCCCCTCGCGCACCCGAGGGCGAAGCGGGTTGAATGGGGCGATGCAGAACCTGTTGCCTGAGCCACCGGCCACCCTCCTGCCTGTGCACGAGGAGGCCGACGCAGCGCTGGCCGCCGCCGCCGAGCAGGACACCGACGAGGCGTTCGCCGACGCCGCGGCCCGCTACCCGAGCCACAGCGCGGCCTGGGGCGCGCTCGCCGCCCGGGCGTTGGCCGCCGGCCAGGTCGTCTCCGCGTACGCGTACGCGCGTACCGGCTACCACCGGGGCCTGGACCAGCTGCGGCGCAGCGGTTGGAAGGGCCACGGCCCGGTGCCGTGGTCGCACAAGCCCAACCGGGGTTTCCTCCGCTGCCTCTACGTGCTGTCCCGCGCGGCCGGCGAGATCGGCGAGGCGGACGAGGCGGCGCGCTGTGCCCAGTTCCTGCGGGACTGCGACCCGGCCGCAGCGGACGCCCTCGCCAGCCACTGACCG
>NZ_JBJZOG010000042.1:0-53893 GCF_047200535.1 Micromonospora mangrovicola
CCGTCCCGCCCGTCCCGCCCGGCCGGCGCCGCCCGTCCCGCGCTCGCCCTTCTGCTCGTGATCCAGCCGGCTCGCGGCAGGTCGTGGATTCCGGAAAGTCGGAGGCCACGGCCTGCGCCAGGCGGTGACCATGACTGCCTGCCGGTGCGTGGTGCTCTTCGTCGCCTCGGCGGAGCCAGCGCGGCGTACCTGACGGTCAGCGAGATCTTCCCGATGGAGACCCGGGCCATGGCCATCGCGGCGTCGCCTCCGTCATGATCGTCGGCGGCCCGGTCGCGCTGGCCCTCGGCGTCAAGGCCGAGGGGAAGTCGCTGGAGGAGCTCGCGACCCCGCTCAGCGCCGAGCACGCCGGCATTCCGGCGCCGCGCGGCACCCCGGCGCCGGCCGCCGGCTGACCGCCGTCGACGCCGCCCCGGCCCGTCCGGGCCCGGCGGCGGCGTCGCCCTGCCCGGAGGTGCGCACCGCAGAAACGCCCCGGGCGGCACCCAGGGGGCGGGGGGAGGTCAGGGGAGGGGGCAGGGGTCGCGCCAGGCGTCCAGGGCGCGGTCCTTGCGGATGGAGGCGAAGCCGTAGCCGACCGTGGTGACGCAGAACCCGGCCGGGTCGCCGGTGTACTCGACGTGGAAGACCGGCTTGTGCGCGTCGGCGAAGGGCAGCAGCTTGCCGCACTCCCGACGGCGGACGCACTCCTGATTGACCGCGAAGTCGAAGTCGGGCGCCAGCGCGGCGACCTGCGGAACGTCGTCGACCAGCCCGGGGGAGAGGTCCAGGGAGCGGGCGAGCCTGGCCAACCGCCGGTTGAACAGCAGTTGGTCGTCGAAGCCGAGCGGGAAGCCGGACTGGTGCAGGTAGCCGTCGGCGTCGTCCAGCGCCACCGCGCCGAAGCCCTTGCCCCGGCAGAGCCGGAGCCGGTCGGCGAGCACCGGCGCCAGCGAGTCCCACCGGCGTACGTCGAGCCACCGGCTGCCGGACCGGCCCGCCACCGGCGCGCCGCGCACGTCCGCCGGGAACCGGTCGACGTCCGGGTCGTCGGCCGCGTACGACCCGACGCGTACCTGGCACACCAGCCGGCGGTCCCGGGCCCGCAGCGCGGCGGTCTCGGTGGAGGTGGTGTGCACCGGGTCGAGCAGGAAGACGTCCGCGTCGGCCGCGACGTCCAGCGGGCCGGTGAGCTGCCACTGCCACTGCCACTGGCGGCTCAGGGCCGTCGGCCACGGGGTCGGTGCCCCGGGTGGGACGAGCTGCTCCCGACAGCCGGGCACCGGGCCGAGTAGCAGCACGGTCAGCAGCGCCGCCACGCCCCGCCCCGGCCCACGTCGGCGGACGTGGGCCGGCCGGGGGAGCGGCACGGCCCACGTCCGCCGGATCCGCATCGACAGCTCCCGGGTCGCGGGCGGCTACCTGCCGCCCCCTGACCGGTACGCCGAGCGGACCGGCGCGCCGGCCCGCGGCCGGCACCTGCCGACCGGGTCGGCGTACCTCACCCGGTCAAACGAGCGCGGGCCCGGTGACGACGCGCGATTCAGCGCGGGGTTCCGAAGTCCTGGGTCCAGTACGGCCCGTTGCTCCGCGCCACGCCGACGCCGATCTCGGTGAACGAGCAGTTCAAAATGTTCGCCCGGTGACCCGGGCTGTTCATCCAGGCGTCCATGACCGCGGCGGGCGTCTGCTGGTTCCAGGCCACGTTCTCGCCGTACGCCCGCCAGGCGTAGCCGACCTCGTCGAGGCGGTCGCCGACGTTGCTGCCGTCGCTGCCGTCGTGCGACATGGTCTTGTGGTCGGCCTGGTCCTGGCTGTGCCGCTGGGCGGCCAGCATGAGCTTGTCGTCGATGGTCAGCGCCTTGCAGCCGGCCTTGGCCCGCTCCTTGTTGACCAGGTCGACGACCTCCTGGAGCTCGGCGGTGATGCCGTTCGACGTGGTGGTCCCGGCACCGGTGCCGCTCGGCACGGAGCTGCGTTGGAGCTGCCGGGACGGGGCGGTGGTCCGGCTGGACTTCGGGGTGGCGGTCCGGGTCGGGCTCGGCCGGAGGCTGCTCGGTGAGGTGCTGGGGGAGGGGGCGGCGAGCGAGTCGGCGGGGGTCTCGGTGTCCGGGGCGGCCGGGGCGGCGGCGATCGCGCCGCCGGCCGAGGTCGGCTCGGTCTGTTCGTCGCTGCCCGGCAGCATCAGCGCAGCCACTCCCAGACTCACCACGAGGGTCGCCGCGGCGGCGGCCCCACCGATCACCAGGGGACGCGGAAAACCGCGCTTCTGCCGGTGCCGGCCGCGCTCTCCGGCCGGCTCGTCGGTGACCGGCTGCCAGGCAACCGTCGGCTGCTCCCCGGTGCCCCGCTCGTACGGGTGCGGCGGTGGGTACGCGGCGGTGTGGTCGGCGGCCGGGGCGTACCCGGTCCGGTCGTCCATCGGGGTGAGGTACGCGGTCCGGTCGGGCCCGGTCGGGGCGCTGCGCCGCGGGGAGTCCGTCGCGTCGACCCGCCAGACGTCGGTCGGGGCGTCGGCCCAGTCCGGGGCCGGCTGCTCCGGCTCGTCACCGAACAGGTAGGACGACCGCGGTCCGGGCCGGTCGGTGAGCCAGGCCGGTTCCTCGTCGGTCGGCTGCTCCCGGCGGCGGGGAACGTCACCCGGTTCGCTCGGGTCGGTCCAGCGGTACACGCCTGTCCCCTCCACGGGTCGGTTGTAGGCCGGGGTGACGCTACGTGTGCGCCGTGAACTGCGGCAACCTGGCTAAGAGAGAGTTAAGGGGAACCCGACACCGAGGGTGAGGCGTTCACACATTTCCGGGCGTACAGTTATGTCGTCCGGACAGAGCGTGTCCGCGCCTCACGGCAGCCCCCCGGCGAGTGGACCGGCCGACATCGAGATGATCTACGGCCTGCGGGAACTTGACGAAGGAGGGGGGTTCGGCTCAATATATAGGTGTCGCCAGTCGCGCCCAGTCATGCCCGGATTTTGCCCGGGGTGACAGCCGCGAACCAATGGGCGCGCGTTGGCCGGCCTTTCCGGCAGCGCATATCAAGGAGTCAGCATGGCGAAGGCCCTCTACGGCCACGTAGGTGCAGCGCCCGACCGGCGCCTGCTCGACGAGGTCACCCGGCTGCGTGCCAGGGTCCAGGCACTGGAGTTCGAGATCACGCGTCTGCGTGCCGACAACGATCGGCTGGCGGCGGCTGCGGCGGAGGCTGACGACCTCCTCCGGCTGGCCGAGCCCGCACTGACCTGATCTCCGGTCCTCGGGAAAACTGAATAGCACCACACGAAAAGCGCGCCGACACCGCAGTGCCGGCGCGCCGCTTTGTGTGTTGTCTTTTTGTTTTCCGGGCCGTTCCTTCCGATCTTGGACGGCGCGGCGGAATTGCACGCCGGAAATTATGATCTTGCGCTTTCCGGCCGCTCGTCAGGGCGACCGGAAAATCGGACACTCCCGGCGTGGGGTGGGTCGAGTACCGGTGTTCCCGACCGCGGGTTAGTCTGCGGGTTCACCAGGTCCGCGCAGCCGGCGACGGTACGGCGGCCACCGGACGAGGATCGAGAAGGTGCATCTCAAGAGCCTGACGGTGAAGGGGTTCAAATCCTTCGCCTCCGCGACGACGCTGAAGCTGGAGCCCGGGATCACCTGTGTGGTGGGCCCGAACGGCTCCGGCAAGTCCAACGTCGTCGACGCCATCGCCTGGGTGCTCGGCGAGCAGGGTGCGAAGGCGCTGCGCGGCGGCAAGATGGAGGACGTCATCTTCGCCGGCACCGCCGGGCGGGCGCCGCTCGGCCGGGCCGAGGTCACCCTCACCATCGACAACACCGACGGCGCACTGCCGATCGAGTACACCGAGGTCTCCATCACCCGCCGGATGTTCCGCTCCGGCGAGAGCGAGTACGAGATCAACGGTGACTCCTGCCGCCTGCTCGACATCCAGGAACTGCTGTCGGACTCCGGCATCGGCCGGGAGATGCACATCATCGTCGGGCAGGGCCGGCTCGACGGGATGCTGCACGCCAAGCCCGAGGACCGGCGGGCGTTCATCGAGGAGGCGGCCGGCGTCCTCAAGCACCGCAAGCGCAAGGAGAAGGCGCTGCGGAAGCTCGACGCGATGCAGACCAACCTCAACCGGCTCACCGACCTGACCGCCGAGCTGCGCCGCCAGCTCAAGCCGCTGGGCCGGCAGGCCGAGGTGGCCCGGCGGGCCGCGGCCATCCAGGCCAACCTGCGCGACGCCCGGCTGCGCCTGCTCGCCGACGACCTGCACACCCTGCGCACCACGCTGGACAGGGAGATCGCCGACGAGACCGCGGTGCGCGAGCGGCGCGAGCAGATCGAGGCGGAGCACACCGAGGTGCAGGCCCGCCTCGGTGAGCTGGAGGCCGCCCTGGCCGAGGACGCCCCACTGCTCGCCGCCGCTCAGGACACCTGGTACAAGCTCTCCGCCCTCCAGGAGCGGTTCCGCTCCATCGAGCAGCTCGCCCGGGAACGGCTGCGCCACCTCAGCGCCACCCCGGACGACGAGCGCCCCGGCCGCGACCCCGACCAGCTCGAGGCCGAGTCCCGGCGGGTCCGGGAGCAGGAGGAGGAGCTGCGCGCCGCGCTCACCGAGGACCAGATCCGGCTCGCCGAGGCGGTCGAGCACCGGCAGGAGCTGGAACGGCAGCTCGCCGCCGCCGAGCGGGAACTGGTCGCCGCCGCCAAGGCCATCGCCGACCGGCGGGAGGGGCTGGCCCGGCTGACCGGCCAGGTCAACTCGGCCCGCGCCCGGACCACCAGCGCCGGCGAGGAGATCGAACGGCTCGCCGCCGCGCACGCCGACGCGCTCGCCCGTGCCGAGAAGGCCCAGGCCGACCTCGACGCGGTCGCCGAGCAGTCCACCGAGGCGGACCGGGACAACGCCGACCTGGACACCCGGCACGCCGAGGCCGTCGCCGCCCACGAACAGGCGCAGGCCACGGTCCGCAGCCTCTCCGACGCCGAGCGTGCCGCCGAGAAGGACGCGGCCACCTGGAAGGCCCGGGAGGAGGCGCTCGCCCTCGGCCTGCGCCGCAAGGACGGCACCGGGGCCCTGCTGGCCCGGGCCGACCAGGTGCCCGGCCTGCTCGGCGGCCTCTCCGGGCTGCTCACCGTCGCCCCCGGCCACGAGGCGGCGCTCGCGGCCGCGCTCGGCGGGCTCGCCGACGCCGTCGCGGTCAGCGGCGTGGACGAGGCCGTGGAGGCGATGCGGCTGCTGAAGATCTCCGACGCCGGTCGGGCCGGCCTGCTGGTCGGCAGCCCCGCCGGGCCCGGCATGGACGGCCCGGCCGACGCGCTGCGCCCGAAGCTGCCCGCCGGTGCCCGCTGGGCGCCCGACCTGGTGGAGTGCTCCACCGAGATCCGCCCGGCGGTGCACCGGGCGCTGCGCGACGTGGTGCTGGTCGACGACCTCGGCGCGGCGGCCGAGCTGGTCGCCGGCAACCCGGAGCTGCGCGCGGTCACCCCGGACGGCGACGTCGTCGGGGCGTACGCGGCGGCCGGCGGGTCGGCCAAGGCGCCCAGCTTCATCGAGGTGCAGGCGGCCGTCGAGGAGGCTCGGGCCAACCGGACCGCCGCCGAGCAGGCCAGCACCGAACTGCGCGAGCAACTGGTCGAGGCCCGCGCCGTGGTGGCCGCCGCGAAGGAGGCCGTGCAACACGCCGCCGCCGCCAAGCGGGAGGCGGAGAGCCACCGCAACGCCGCCGCCCGCCGGCTCGCCGAGCTGGGCGCCGCCGCCCGCTCGGCCAAGGCGGAGACCGACCGGCTCGGCGACTCCCGGTCCCGGGCCGAGGCGGCCCGGGAACGCGACCTGCAGGCCCTCGCCGAGCTGGAGGAGCGGCTGCGGCTGGCCGAGGCCACGCCACTCGACGCCGAACCGTCCACCGAGGAACGCGACCAACTCGCCGCGATGGTGCCGCACGCCCGGCAGAACGAGATGGAGGTCCGGCTCGCCGTGCGTACCGCCGAGGAGCGGGTCTCCTCGATCGCCGGCCGGGCCGACTCGCTGGCCCGGCAGGCGAACGCCGAGCGGGCCGCACGGGAGCGCGCCGCAGCCCGGCGCGCCGCCCGCACCCGCGGCGCAGAGATCGCCCGGGCCGTGGTCGGCGGGGCCCGTGAGGCGCTGACCCGGCTCGGCGGGTCGATCGTGCGGGCCGAGGAGCACCGCGACGAGGTCGCCCGCGAGCGGGCCGCCCGGGAGGCCGAGCTGTCGGAGGTACGCGGCGCGGCCAAGCGGCTCGGCGCCGAGCTGGAACGGCTGACCAGTCAGGTGCACCGGGACGAGGTGGCCCGCGCCGAGCAGCGGCTGCGCATCGAGCAGCTGGAGGCCAAGGCCGCCGAGGACTTCGGACTCGACGTCGACACCCTGGTCGCCGAGTACGGCCCGGCGCAGCTCGTCCCGCCCACCCAGGCCGATGTCGCGCTGGCGGAGAAGGAGGGCCGGCCGGTGCCCGAGCCGGTCCGCTACGAGCGCCCGGTGCAGGAGAAGCGGGCCGCCAAGGCGGAGCGGGAGCTGGCGCTGCTCGGCAAGGTCAACCCTCTCGCCCTGGAGGAGTTCGCCGCGCTGGAGGAGCGCTACAAGTTCCTCTCCGAGCAGTTGGAGGACCTCAAGGCCACCCGGCGTGACCTGCTCACCGTCGTCAAGGACGTGGACGACCGGATCCTGGAGGTCTTCGCCAGCGCGTTCGAGGACACCGCCCGGGAGTTCGAGCAGGTCTTCACCGTGCTCTTCCCCGGCGGCGAGGGGCGCCTGGTGCTCACCGACCCGGAGGACCTGCTCACCACCGGGGTGGAGGTGGAGGCGCGGCCGCCGGGCAAGAAGATCAAGCGGCTCAGCCTGCTCTCCGGCGGTGAGCGGTCGCTGACCGCGGTGGCCATGCTGGTCGCGATTTTCCGCGCCCGGCCCAGCCCGTTCTACATCATGGACGAGGTGGAGGCGGCCCTCGACGACGTCAACCTGGGTCGCCTGATCACGCTGCTGGCACAGCTACGGGAGAAGAGCCAGCTGATCGTGATCACCCACCAGAAACGGACCATGGAGATCGCCGACGCGCTCTACGGCGTGACCATGCGCAGCGGCGTCACCCAGGTGATCAGCCAGCGGCTCAACCGGGCCGACGACGGGCAGGAGAAGAACGAGTGAGTCGGGAACGTGCGACGGCGCTCCTGGTGGACTTCGACGGCGTGCTGCGCCGCTGGGACCCGGCGGTGGCCGCCGGCGTGGAGCGGGAGTACGGGCTCACCGAGGGGGTCCTCGGCGAGATCGCCATGTCCTGGGGGCTGCTCCAGCCGGTGCTCACCGGTCAGGTCAGCCACGCCCAGTGGATGGCCAGCGTGGCCGACGCGCTCACCCCGTCGGTCGGTGACCCCGCCCGGGCCCGCGCCGCCGTGGACGAGTGGCAGCGCTACCGGGGCGAGGTCGACGAGGACGTGCTGGCATTCATCCGCGAGGTACGCGCGGCCGGCATCCGGGTCGGGCTGGGTACCAACGCCACCGACCTGCTCGACGTCGACCTGGCCGCGCTCGGCCTCACCGACGAGCTGGACGTGGTGGTCAACTCCTCCGTGGTCGGAGTGAACAAGCCGGCGAAGGAGTACTTCCAGACGGCCTGCGAGGCGCTGGAGACCCCGCCGGCGCGGGTGCTCTTCACCGACGACGAGGACCGGGCGGTGGCCGGTGCCCGGGTGGCCGGGCTCTCCGCGCACCGCTGGTCCGGCCCGGACGACCTGCGCTACCTGCGCGCCGCGCTGGCCTACTGACCGGTCCGGCACCCCGCGGTGGTGGCGGCCGGGCCCGCCGCGGTGCCACCACCGCGCCGGACGGATCAGGCCCCGGTTACCCCGTCGATCCGCTCCCGGATCAGGTCGGCGTGGCCGTTGTGCCGGGCGTACTCCTCGATCATGTGGACGTACACCCAGCGCAGGTTGAAGGTGCGCTTCTTGGCGCCGACCTCGGTGAAGGTCTCGTCCAGGCCACGCCCCGCCGCAGCGGCCCGGGCCAGCTCGACCTCCCGCCGGTACGTGGCGAAGTCGGCCTCGGCGTCGGCGGTGCTGACGTCGTGGTCGGCGTCCGGATGCTCCGGGGTGAAGTACGGGTAGTCGACCCGTTGGCCGGCGAAGTTCTCCCGGAACCACCAGGCCTCCACCTCGGCCATGTGCCGGACCAACCCGAGCAGGGTCAGCGCGGAAGGTTCGACGCTCGCCGTGCCCAACTGCTCGGCGGTCAGCCCGGCACACTTCATCAGCAACGTCTGCCGGTGGAAGTCGAGCCAGCTCTCCAGCATGGTGCGCTCGTCGCCGACGGTGGTCTCGGGGGTCCGGACGATCTCCGGGGCTCTCCAGGTCATGCGGGCCATCCTGGCCGGGGATCCGGGCGATCCGCGACCGGATATCAGGGCACCACCACGACCGGCCAGCGGCCGGTGCGCACCAGCCGGGTGGCGACCGAGCCGACCAGGCGGTGCCCGGCCTGCTCGGACGACCCGACCACCACCAGGTCCGCGCGGTGCTCGTCGGCCGCCGCGCAGAGTTCGGCGTAGGCGTCCCCGCGCCGGCACAGGAAGGTCACCGGCAGGCCCAGTTGCTCGGCCCCGCGCCGGCACTCGGCGCGCAGCTCGGCGGCCAGCTCGTCGTGGGTCTGCTGAACCGCCCCGGCCACCACGCCGGACATGATCCCCGCGTACGGGGCCGGTGCGCTGACGAAGACCACGACCAGCCCGGCTCCCTGCCGGCGGGCCAGCCCCGCCGCGTACGAGGCGGCCCGCAGCGAGGTGCGGGTGCCGTCCACCCCGACCAGCACCACCCGGGGCCCGTCCGTGCCGCGCTCGAACGGCAGCGGGCGGTGCTCCGGGCCGTACTCCTCACGTTCGACAGAGGCGCTCATCGGTTCAGTCCCGCGCGCCGGTGCGCACCACCGCGGCCGTTCCGCCGGCGGCGACGATCGACTCCCGCTCGACCTCGGCGGAGATCGCGTCGCCGATGTGCCGGCGCAGGGGAACCTCCTTGATGAGGACGACCGCGATCAGGGCGACCAGCCCGAACGGGGCGGCGGCCAGGAAGATGTCCCCGGCCCCGTGCCCGTACGCGGACTCGACGACGGCCCGGATCGGGGCGGGCAGGGCATGCACGTCGGGCAGGCTGCCGCCACCGGAGGAGGTGGCCTTGATGCCCAGCCCGGCCAGCCCGTCGGCGATGTAGTCCTTGACCTTGTGGCCGAGCACCGCGCCGAGGGCGCTCACGCCGATCGCGCCGCCGAGGCTGCGGAAGAAGGCGACCACCGAGCTGGCCGCGCCGAGCTCGTGCGTGCCGACGGTGTTCTGCACGGCGAGGACCAGGTTCTGCATGGTCATGCCGAGTCCGAGGCCGATCAGCGCCATGAAGATGCTGACCCGCCAGTACGGGGTGTCGGCGCGCAGCGTGCCCATCGTGGCGAAGCCGGCGGTGAGCAGGGCCGAGCCGGTGACCAGGTACCGCTTCCAGCGGCCGGTGCTGGTGATGATCCGGCCGACCACGGTGGAGGCCACCAGCAGGCCCATGATCATGGGCAGGGTCATCAGGCCGGACATGGTCGGGCTCTCGCCCCGGCTGATCTGGAAGTACTGGCCGAGGAAGACCGAGGCGCCGAACATGCCCACGCCGACCGCGATGCTGGCGATCACGGCGAGGGTGATGGTCCGGTTGCGGAACAGGCGGGGCGGGATCATCGGCTCGTCGACCCGCTGCTCCACCCGGATGGCGAGCGCGCCGAGCAGCAGCGCCCCGACCACCATCACGGCGCTCTGCCAGGAGATCCAGTCGTACTTGTCGCCGGCCAGGGTGATCCAGATGAGCAGCAGCGAGACGGCCGCGGTGATCAGGGTGGCGCCCCACCAGTCGATCTTCACCGAGCGCTTCACCACCGGCAGGTGCAGGGTCTTCTGGAGCACGACCAGGGCGAGGATGGCGAACGGCACGCCGACGTAGAAGCACCAGCGCCAGCCGAGCCAGTCGGTGTCGACGATGACGCCACCGATCAGCGGGCCGCCGATGGTGCCGACGGCCATGACCGCGCCCAGGTAGCCGCTGTAGCGGCCGCGCTCGCGCGGGGCGATCATCGTCGCCATGATCACCTGGGCCAGCGCGGTCAGGCCGCCCGCGCCGACGCCCTGGAGCACCCGGCAGGCGATGAGCTGTCCGGTGGACTGGGAGAGGCCGGCCAGCACCGAGCCCAGTACGAAGATCGTCAGGGCGAGCTGGACCAGGATCTTCTTGCTGGTCAGGTCGGCGAGCTTGCCCCAGATCGGGGTGGTCGCGGTGGTCGCCAGCAGGGTGGAGGTGACCACCCAGGTGTACGCGGACTGGCCGCCGTGCAGGTCGGTGATGATCCGCGGCAGCGCGTTCGAGACGACCGTGGAGGAGAGGATCGCGACGAACATGCCCAGCAGCAGGCCGGAGAGCGCCTCCAGGATCTGCCGGTGGGTCATGCCGACGGCGGTCGCCCGGGTGGGCGCTGTCGCCTGGGTCATCGGGGGGTGCCTCCACAGCGATGTCGGGGAGAAGAGGGTTGCCTCGGGCAACCGTATGGCTTGGTTGCCTCAAGCAACAACCGGACGTGGCGTAGCTCTATTCCCCGGCCCGGCCGCAGGTCAGAAGGTCTCGTTGAACTTGTGCATCAGCCGGGCGAAGTCCTCGACGTCCTGCTTCGGCCAGCTTTCGAGGTTGCGCCGGATCTGTCCGAGCCGGGCCGCGCGGGCGGTGTCGAACCGCCGGGTGCCCTCCTCGGTCAGGCTGAGCTGGGCGGCCCGGCGGTCGGTGGGATCCGGGTCCCGGCGGACCAGGCCCAGCGACTCCAGCCCGTGGATCTGCCGGCTCAGGGTGCCCTTGCCGATGCCGAGCTGCGCGGCCAGGTCGGTCAGCCGGATCGAGCCGGACCGGCGCAGCCAGAGCAGCAGCCCGTAGGTGTTCGGCTCGAGGTGGGGATGCACCTCCCGGGCGATCTCCCAGGACAGCGCGCGGCCGCGGCGCAGCAGCGCGGTCAGCTCGTGCTCCACGGCGCGCAGCGTTTCCGGCAGGTGATCGTCCACGGAGGAGAGCGTACTCAGGATTCCTCGCTGAGCCGCTGCCGCGCCACGGTGCGCAGGTGACCGTCGTCGGTGGTGCCCTCGATCAACACCTCCGCCGCCCGGCCCCGGTGGGTCAGCGTGGCGATTGCGTTGCCGAAGTACGGCCCGGCCAGCTTCTTCCAGCGCACGAACGGCCGGCGTACCCCGGCGGAGCGGGCCAGGGCCCGGGTGGCGGCGGCCGGCCCGGGGTTCCAGCCGAGCGTCATCAGCGGACGTACCGCCGCCGGCACCTGGTTGTGGATCGGCGAGCAGGTGAGCTGGTGCACCGGGGTGCGCACGTCCCGGGCGGCGAACCGGGCCCGGGCCACGTACGAGTGGTGCACGTCCCCGGAGAGCACGCTGATCGACGCCGGCGCGGCGTACGCCGGGCCCGCGCCCACCCGCGCCCCCGGCTCGGCCACCCGGCCGCTGCCCAGCCGGGCGAAGAGCTCCCCGAGAGCGTCGAACGAGCGCCGGAACGACGCCCAGTGCTCCAGGTCCATGGCCCGGCGCAGCTGCTCGGAGACCTTCGCGATCCAGGGGCGGCGGGAATCGGCGAGCTTCTCGTTCCACGCCTCGACGTGATGGATGCCGGGCGGCAGCAGCCAGGGCAGCGAAGCACCGACCACCAGGTGGTCGTAGACGCCGTGCGCCCGGTCCACGACCCAGGACCACTCGCCCGGCGGCAGCATCGCCCGGTTGTTCGACTCGAGCACCCGGCTGGACCGGTTGTCCAGCATCACCAGGCGGGTCCGCCCCAGGTCGAGGGCGTAGCTCCACTGGTACTGCACGGCCCGCCAGCGCTCCGTGTCGTGCGCGACGTCGGCCTCCTTGTCGACCCGCTCGCCGAACTCGTGCAGCACGCCCGTGGCATCCTCGGCCGCCGTCACCTTGGCGTACACCGGGTCGGCGGCGATCTCGTCCGGGGCGAGGTTGCCCAGGTGCTGGTAGACCCAGTAGGAGGCGAGCCCGCTGCGGATCCGCTCCGCCCACCACGGCTGCCGGCGCATGTCCGCCCGCCACGACGCCGAGGTGTTCCAGTCGTCGATCACCTCGTGATCGTCGAAGATCATCACGCTCGGCACGGTGGAGAGCAGCCAGCGGATCTCCGGGTCACGCCACGACTCCAGGTAGAGCTTGGTGTACTCGTCGAAGCTGACCACCTGGGTCGCCGGGGCGTCCTTCGGCCGGCGCCGGCGCCGGCGGAGCAGCTTGCGCACGGTCGGCGAGGTGACGTCGGCGTAGACCTGGTCGCCCAGGAGCACCAGCAGGTCGGGCCAGGCGGCCGGATCGGGGTCGGCCATCAGCCGCCGGGCGTACGCGTCGAGCGCGTCCGGGGGCAGCTTGCGGGCGGTCGCGTGCTGGGTGGTCTCCCGGCACGAGCCGAAGATCAGGTTGACCGGCTGGTCCCGGTCGTCCGCCACCCGGGTCCGGATCACGCTGGCCGGGAAGCCGCTCTCCGGCATCGGCCAGGCGACCTCGTCGTCGATCAGCACCTCGTACGGGCTGGTGCTGTCCGGGGTCAACCCCTCCACCACCACGATCGCGTAGTGGTGGTCGTACGCCGAGAAGGTGGGCGCGCTGCCCCGGGCGCCGTCGGCCGTGCGGACGGTGACCACCGCGGGGGCGCTGGTCTCCACCCAGACGGTCGCCCGCGTGCCGACGACCCGCCGCAGCAGCGGACCGATGAGCAGGCGGGAACTGGGCACGGGGCACCTCCGAGGAATGAACGTTCGGCCTTCTCCTACCCGGTCGGCGGTCGCGGCACGCCGGCCTGCCGCGAGCGTACCCGCAGCTTGTTCACGTGCCGAGGCGGTGAGTGGGACGCCGTCGCCGGCATCTGACAGGATTTCGGGCATGAAGGAATACCTCCTCGTCGTACTCGCCCTGCTCGGCGTGCTGATCATCGGCGGCCTCAGCCTGGTGGTGCCGCGGCTGCGCCGGCGCCCCGAGCCGCCGCTGCCGAAGACGGAGGTCGAGACCCGGGCCGAGGAGGACCTGGCCGGCCCGCCGGTCGAAGCTCCGGAGTCGGATCTCGCCACCGGCGTGCTGGTCGAGCCCCCGCCGGTGGTCGAGGCGCCGGTGCCCACCATCGAGGTCCCCGAGCCCACCGCCGGCCGGCTGGTCCGGCTGCGCTCCCGGCTGTCCCGCTCGCAGAACGTCCTCGGCAAGGGCCTGCTCGGCCTGCTCAGCCGGGAACACCTCGACGAGGACACCTGGGAGGAGATCGAGGACAGCCTGATCACCGCCGACGTCGGCATCGACGCCACCCGGGAGATCGTCGACCGGCTCCGCGAGCGGACCCGGGTGCTCGGCACCCGCACCGCCGGTGAGCTGCGCGCTCTCCTCGCCGCGGAACTGGTCAACGCGCTCGATCCGACCCTGGACCGGTCGCTGAAGACCGCCCCGAAGGTGGACGTGCCGGCCGTGGTGCTGGTCGTCGGGGTCAACGGCGCCGGCAAGACCACCACCTGCGGCAAGATCGCCCGCGTGTTGATCGCGGACGGGCGGACCGTGCTGCTCGGCGCGGCCGACACCTTCCGGGCCGCCGCCGCCGACCAGCTCGAGACCTGGGGCGGCCGGGTCGGCGCGGAGACCGTCCGCGGGCCCGAGGCCGCGGACCCGGCCAGCGTCGCCTTCGACGCGGTCAAGCGGGGCATCGACACCAAGATCGACACCGTGCTGGTCGACACCGCCGGCCGGCTGCAGAACAAGGTCGGCCTGATGGACGAGCTGGGCAAGGTCAAGCGGGTGGTGGAGAAGCACGGGCCGATCGACGAGACCCTGCTGGTGCTCGACGCCACCACCGGCCAGAACGGGCTGGAGCAGGCCCGGGTCTTCACCGAGGTGGTCAACGTGACGGGTGTGGCGCTGACCAAGCTCGACGGGACCGCCAAGGGTGGCATCGTGATCGCCGTGCAGCGCAAGCTCGGCATTCCGGTCAAGCTGGTCGGCCTCGGCGAGGGTCCGGACGACCTGGCCCCGTTCGATCCGGCACAGTTCGTCGACGCGTTGCTCGGCACCGAGCCGCTCGCCCGGGACGCGTAGCCTCGACGTGACGACTGACGATCGCGCCTACGCGGGGTGGCGCGACCCCAGCCACCACCTGGCGCCGCGCCTCGGGAGACCGTACGTGACTTCGCAGGAGATCCCGCTGCACGGCGGGAACGTGAGCACCGTGGTCCGGGTCGGGGACACGGTCCGGCGCAACGCCGGTCCCTGGACCCCCTCGGTGCACGCCCTGCTGCGCCACCTGGAGTACGTCGGCTTCACCGGCGCCCCCCGCGCCCTGGGCATGGACGAGCGCAACCGGGAGGTCCTGTCGTACCTGGAGGGGGAGTGCGGGGAGTACCCGCTGGCCCCGCACTGGGTCACCGACGAGGCCCTGGTCACCGTGGCGACCATGCTGCGTATGTTCCACGACGCCCAGTACGGCTTCACCCCGCCGCCGGGGGCGGTCTGGCGCTCGTTCGGCCCGCCCCCGCCGGACACCGAGGTGATCTGCCACCACGACGCCGCCCCGCACAACGTGATCTGGCGCCCCGACGGCACGCTCGGCCTGATCGACTTCGACCTCGCCTCGCCCGGCGCCCGGATCTACGATGTGGCGTACGCGGCCTGGACCTGGGTGCCGATCTTCTCCGACCGGGACTCCATCACCCTCGGGTGGAAACACCCGGACCGGCCGCGCCGGCTGCGGCTCTTCGCCGACGCGTACGGACTCATCCCGCGGGACCGGCACCGGCTGATCCGGACCATCCGCAAGCGGATCGTCGACCACGTCGAGGGCATCCGCCGGATGGCCGCGGCCGGTGAGCCGGCGTTCGTCCGGATCGTGCACAAGGGTCACCTCCGGCGACCGATGCGCGACCTGCGGCTGCTCGACTACGAGCGACACGCCCTGGAGTACGCGCTCCGCTGACTGACCCCCCATCGGACGGAAGAGTGGCCGGTTCCTCGTCGGAACGGTCACTCTTTCCGTTTTTTCCGATCGTGACCGGCGTACTTCACACGCCGGAAACAACCCGTCACGTGTCGGAAATCGAGCGGTGTCGGTGAAGGAAACAGCCGCCGAGCAAGCTTCCGCGCAACCGGCTGACGGGCGATGCTGCCAGGTCTCAGTCGGAGGGAGGAATACGACACCGAGAGGAGGCAGCGTGGAGATCGATACCGGGAACACTGCCTGGCTGCTTGTTTCGACTGCGCTCGTGCTGCTCATGACGCCCGGTCTGGCCCTGTTCTACGGCGGCCTGAACCGATCCAAGGGCATGCTCAACATGATGATGATGAGCTTCTCGTCCATCGGGCTCATCAGCATCCTGTGGCTTTTCTACGGCTTCACCGTCGCCTTCGGCGAAGGCGGCAAGCTCTGGGGTGACCTGGGCCAGTACCTGGGCACCAAGACGTTCGTCGGCGAGAGTGACCTGTGGGGCGAGACCGGTATCCCGCTCTACGTCTTCATCGCCTTCCAGATGATGTTCGCCATCATCACCGTCGCCCTGATCAGCGGCGCCCTCTCCGACCGGACGAAGTTCGCCGGTTGGCTGGTGTTCGCCGCCGGGTGGGCCACGCTGGTCTACTTCCCGGTCGCCCACATGGTCTGGGGCGGCGGCCTGATCGGCGGCAACATCGGCGCCCTCGACTTCGCCGGTGGAACGGCGGTGCACATCAACGCCGGTGCCGCCGCGCTCGCCCTGGTGCTGGTCCTCGGCAAGCGGGTCGGCTGGCCCCGGGAGAGCGCCAAGCCGCACAACGTGCCGCTGGTCGCGCTCGGCGCCGGTCTGCTCTGGTTCGGCTGGTTCGGCTTCAACGCCGGCTCGGAGCTGACCGCCGACGGGGTCACCGCGCTGGCCTTCATCAACACCCAGGTCGCCACGGCCGCCGCGCTGCTCGGCTGGATCGTGGTGGAGTGGGTGCGTGACGGCAAGCCGACCCTGGTCGGGGCCTCGTCCGGCGCCGTGGCCGGCCTGGTCGCGATCACCCCGGCCTGTGCCTTCATCACCCCGGCCGCATCGGTGCTGCTGGGTCTCGTCGCCGGTGCGGTCTGCGCCCTGGCCGTGGGCCTGAAGTACCGGTTCGGCTACGACGACTCCCTCGACGTGGTCGGCGTGCACTTCGTCGGTGGCTGGATCGGCTGCCTGTGGATCGGCCTGTTCGGCACCGCCTCGGTCAGCTCGCTGGTCGCCAGCGACGGGCTGCTGGTCGGTGGCGACGCCACGCTGCTCGGCAAGCAGGCGCTCGGCGCGCTGATCGTCACGGTCTACTCCTTCGCCGTCGCGTACGGCCTCGGCCTCGTGATCGACAAGACGATCGGCTTCCGGATCTCCGCCGAGGCGGAGGTCGACGGCATCGACGTCGCCGAGCACGCGGAGAGCGCGTACGACCTGTCGCCCACCACGGGCAGCAGCGGCGGGGCGTTCGCGATGGCCGGGATCGGCGCCACGAAGCCGGCTCCGGAGCCCACCGACGGGGCCGAGGAGCCCGCCGCGCCCGTCAGCGAGAAGGTCGCCGGTTAACGTTCCAGGGATGGAGGGGTTGGACATGAAGCTGGTGACCGCGGTCATCAAGCCGTACCAGCTGGACGCGGTGAAGGAGGCCCTGCACGCCCTCGGCGTGGCCGGCCTGACCGTCAGCGAGGTCCAGGGCTACGGCCGGCAGAAGGGGCACACCGAGGTCTACCGGGGTGCCGAGTACACGGTCGAGTTCCTGCCCAAGATCCGGGTCGAGGTGCTCACCGACGAGATGGACGTCGACAAGATCGTCGACGCCATCGTGGGCGCCGCCCGGACCGGCAAGATCGGCGACGGCAAGGTCTGGGTGACCGGAGTCGAGGAGGTCGTCCGGGTCCGCACCGGCGAGCGCGGCCTGGACGCCCTGTAGGGAGCACGCATAGATGACCTCGTTGACCACGACCGACGCGTCAGGACACCCCGGCAACGGTGACGCGGGCCTCGTGGTCAACGAGGTCGTCGGCGTTCCCGCCGGGATCGGCACCGAGGCCCGGGCCCGCCGGGCCGACGTGCTCGACGGCTGGCTTCGGTCGATCTTCCCGGCCCGGCCGGGGATCGCCCTGATCGCCGTCGGCGGGCTCGGCCGCCGGCAGTGCGCCCCGTACGGGGACCTCGACCTGGTGCTGCTGCACGCCGGGGTGCCCGGCACCGACGAGTTGGCCGCCTCGCTCTGGTACCCGATCTGGGACGCCGGACTGCGGCTGGACCACTCCGTACGCACCGTCGCCGAGGCGCTCTCCGTCGCCCAGGACGACGTCAAGGTCGCCCTCGGCCTGCTCGACGCCCGCCACGTGGCCGGCGACCGGGCCCTGGCCGACCAGCTCATCCACACCGCCACCGACCACTGGCGGCGCACCGCGGTCCGGCAACTGCCGAGGCTGCGGGAGATCACCGCCGCCCGCTGGGAGACCCACGGCGAACTGGCCTTCCTCCTCGAAGGCGACCTCAAGGAGGCGGCCGGCGGGTTGCGGGACGTGGGCATCCTGCGGGCCATCGCCACCGCCGGAGTCACCGACGCGCTGCGCCCGGCCGTGCACGCCGCCCACCGCCGGCTGCTGGACACCCGGGACGCCCTGCACCAGCAGGTCGGCCGCCGGGTCGACCGGCTCGTCGCCCAGGAACGCGACGGCGTCGCGGCGCTGCTCGGGCTGCGCGGATCCGAGGCCGGCGGGGACGTCGGCGACGGGGACGCGCTGCTGCGCCGGATGGCCGGGGACGCCCGGACCGTCAGCCACGCCCTCGACGACGCCTGGTGGGCCGCCGACCGGCTCCGCTCCGGCCGCCGCCGGGGCGCCGACGGCCGACCGGTGCGCCGGCCGGTCGCCCGGGACGTCGTCGAACACGACGGCGAACTGGTGCTCGCCCGCACCGCCATCGGCGCCCGTCCGGACCCGAGCCTGTCGCTGCGGGTCGCCGCCGCCGCGGCCACCACCCGGCTGCCCATCGCCCGGGCCACCTGCGAGTGGCTGGCCGCGTACTGCCCGCCGTTGCCCGCGCCCTGGCCGCCGGCCGCCCGGGCCGCCCTGATCACCCTCCTCGGCGCGGGTCCCGGACTGGTGCCCGCCTGGGAGACCTGCGACCGGTACGGCCTGATCGACGGCTGGCTGCCCGAGTGGACCCGGCTGCGCAGCCTGCCCCAGCACAACCCGGTGCACCGGTTCACCCTCGACCGGCACCTGGTGCAGACCGCGTACGAGGCCAGCCGGCACACCCGCGACGTGGACCGGCCCGACCTGCTGCTGATCGGCGCGTTCCTGCACGACATCGGCAAGGGTCTCCCCGGTGACCACAGCACGGCGGGCGCGCCACTGGCCGAGGCGGTGGCCGCCCGGATCGGGCTGCCCGAGGCCGAGGCGGCGCTGATCGGCACCCTGGTCCGGCTGCACCTGCTGCTGCCCGACGTGGCCACCCGGCGCGACCTGTCCGACCCGAAGACCGTCGCCGCGGTCGCCGGGCAGGTCGGCGACACCACCACCCTGGAGCTGCTGCACGCCCTGGTCCGGGCCGACGCCGCCGCCACCGGGCCGGCCGCGTGGTCGGACTGGAAGGGACGGCTGGTCGCCGAACTGGTCGCCCGGGTGCGGACCGCGCTGGACACCGGGGAGGTGCCCGCCCCGCCGGCCCCCGACCCGGCGCTGGTCGCCGGGCCGCTGCCGGTCGTACACCTCGGGGAGGACCGGGTGTCGGTGGCCGCGGCCGACCGGCGCGGCCTGCTCGCGACGGTCGCCGGCTGCCTGGCCCTGCACCGGCTGGAGGTGATCTCCGCGGACGCCTCCACGGTCGACGGCCGGGCCCTGGTCGAGTGCCGGGTGCAGCCCCGCTACGGGCTGGCGCCCGACCCGATCCCGCTCACCGCCGACCTGCGCCGCGCGGTCACCGGCGACGTGTCGGTCACCCAGCGGCTGCGCGGCCGGGCCCTCGCCGCCCGCGGCCAGGGCGCCGCCCCCCGGGTGGTCTGGCACCGGGAAGCGGCCACCGACGCGGTGCTGCTGGAGCTGCGCGCCGCCGACGCCGCCGGGCTGCTGTACCGGGTCTCCTGCGCCCTCGACGAGGCCGGCGCGCAGGTGCGGGCGGCCCGCATCTCCACCCTCGGCGGGAACGTGGTGGACACCTTCTACCTGGTCGGCGGGTGGCCGTCGGACGCGGAACGGGACCGGATCGAGGCCGCTGTGCTGGCCGCCGTCTGAGCCGGCTACGTCCGTCGACGTAGACCGGCAGCCGCCGCACGGGCGACGCGCCGCGGCCGCGCCGGCGGCACCCTCGGGGCATGAACCTGCCAGTGCAGACCGAAGGGCTCACCAAACGGTACGGCGGCCTGACCGCAGTGCGGGACCTCAACCTGACCGTCCGGGCCGGGGAGGTGTACGGCTTCCTCGGCCCCAACGGCGCCGGGAAGACCACCACCCTGCGCATGCTGCTCGGGCTGGTCCGCCCCGCCGCCGGTACGGTACGGCTGCTCGGCCGCCCGTCCGGCGCCGGCCGGCTGAGCGGCGTCGGGGCGCTGATCGAGGGGCCGGCCTTCTACCCGTACCTCTCGGGGCGGGACAACCTGCGCGTGCTGGCCCGCTACGCCGGGGTGGGCGCCGACCGGGTGGCGCTGGTGCTCGACCTGGTGGACCTCACCGACCGGGCCGGCGACCGGTACGCCGGGTACTCGTTGGGCATGAAGCAGCGGCTCGGGGTGGCCGCCGCCCTGCTGAAGGACCCGCGCCTGCTGATCCTGGACGAGCCGACCAACGGACTCGACCCGGCCGGCATGGCGGACATGCGCACGCTGATCCGCCGGCTCGGCGCGGGCGGGTGCACCGTGCTGGTCTCCAGCCACCTGCTCGGCGAGGTCGAGCAGTTCTGCGACCGCGTCGGGGTGATCTCCCGGGGGCGGCTGATCGCCGAGGGGACCGTCGCCGAGCTGCGCGGCACGGCCGGGCTGCGGGTGCTCGCCGCCCCGCTCGACGAGGCGGTGGCGCGGACCCGGGAGCTGGTCGGCGCGGACCGCGTCCGGGTGGTCGACGGCGGGCTGGAACTGGCGGTGCCGCCCGAGCGGGCCGCCTGGCTCAACGCCGAGCTGGTCTCCGCCGGGGTCGCCGTCCGTGAGCTGCGCCCCCGGCAACGGGACCTGGAACAGATCTTCTTCGACCTCATCGAGAAGGGAACGGTCGATGTCGGGTAGCCTCCGCGCCGAGACGATCAAGCTGGTCCGCCGGCCGGCGAGCTCGCTGCTGCTGGCCATCACGCTGGCCCTCGCGCTGATCTTCACCTACCTGTTCCCGTACGCCGGCATCGCCGGCGGCACGGACGGGCCGAACGCCGACCGGACCCTGCCCATGCTCCTGCCGGACCATCTGGTCGGGAACTCGCTCGGCGGGCTGCCGGTCTTCCTCGGGTCGATCGTGCTCATCCTCGGCGTGCTCACCGTCGGCGGCGAGTACGCCTGGGCCACCTGGAAGACGGTGCTCACCCAGGGCCCGTCCCGGCTGGAGGTGTACGCCGGCAAGCTGCTCGCCCTCACCGCCGCCGCGCTGACCGTCGTGCTCGCCGTCTTCGCGGTCGGGGCGGTGGCCAGCGTGCTCATCGCGGTCGCCGAGTCCCAACCGGTGCGCTGGCCCGGGCTGGGCGACCTGCTCACCGGGATCGGGGCGGGGTGGCTCATCGCGACGATGTGGGCGATGCTCGGTGCCGTGCTCGCCGTCGCCCTGCGGGCGGTGGCCCTGCCAGTCGGGCTGGGCCTGGTGTGGATGCTCGCGGTGCAGAACCTGCTCGCCGCGATCGCCGCGCCCCTGCTCGACTGGGTGGCGCAGGCGCAGCGGGGGCTGCCCGGGCCGAACGCCGGGTCGCTGGCCGCCGCGCTCGGCGCGCCCGGGGACACCCCCGGGGTGGCGGCGACCGTCGGGGGCGGGCAGGCGGCGCTGGTCGTGGCGGCGTACCTGATCGCGTTCGCGGCGGTCGGCGCGGTGCTGCTGCGGCGGCGGGACATCGGCTGAGCCGGGAGCGGGGAGGGGCGCGTGAAGGGGCGGATCGGGTGGAGCGGTGTCGCCCTGGACACCGCCATCGCCCTGGCGCTGCTCGCCATCGGACTGGTCGGCACCGGCCCGGCCGGCGTCAACGCGGGGATCGGCACCGGCCGGGCCACGTACCCGCTGGTCGCGGTCGCCGCGCTGGCCCTCGCGGTGCGCCGGCGCTGGCCGCTGGCCACCCTGGCGGTGGTCGCCGCGGCGACCACCGCGTACCTGCTGCTCGGCTATCCGTACGGGCCGATCCTGTTCTCCTTCGTGGTCGCGATCTACACGGTCGCTGCCTACCGGCAGGTCCGGACCGCCGCGGTGGCCGGGGCGGCCGCGCTGGTGGCGGTGGTGACGCACGTCTTCGTCGGGGCGCGCCCGTTCGGACTGGTCGGCCTGATGCCGGCCGCCGCCTGGGTGGTGGTGCCGTTCGCGGTCGGTACCACCGTGCGGCTGGTTCGGGAGAACTCGGCCCGTGGCCGGGTCGACGAGGCGCGCCGGCTGGCCGACGCGGAGCGGCTGCGGGTGGCCCGGGAGGTGCACGACGTGGTCGGGCACGGGCTCGCCGCGATCCACATGCAGGCCGAGATCGCCCTGCACCTGCTCGCCCGCAAGCCCGAGCAGGCCGAGGCGGCACTCACCGCGATCAGCCGCACCAGCAAGGAGGCCCTCGACGAGCTGCGGGTCACGCTGACGGTGGTACGTCGCGACGAGGCCGCCGACGAACGGGCTCCCGTCCCCGGGCTCGCCCAGCTTTCGCAGCTGCGCGAGCGGCTGGCCGGCGCCGGGGTCCCGGTCGCCGTCGAGGTCGACGGGGTGCCGCGCGCCCTGCCGGTGGCGGTGGACCTGGCCGCGTACCGGGTGGTGCAGGAGGCGCTGACCAACGTGCTGCGCCACGCCGGCCCGGCCAGCGCCACCGTCCGGATCCGGTACGCGCCGGCGGAGGTCGCCGTCGAGATCACCGACACCGGCCGCGGGGCCGCCGCTGCTCCCGCCCGGGCCGGCGGCTTCGGTCTCGCCGGCATGCGGGAGCGGGTCACCGCGCTGGGCGGGTCGTTCACCGCCGGCCCTGCCCCGGCCGGCGGTTACCGGGTGTACGCCACACTGCCGGTGGAGGGGGAGGCCGCATGATCAGGGTGCTGCTCGCGGACGACCAGGACCTGGTCCGGATCGGGCTGCGTGCGCTGGTGGAGAGCGAGGACGACCTCGCGGTGGTGGGGGAGGCGGCCGACGGGCTGCACGCGGTCGAGCTGGCCCGCCGCGAGCGTCCCGACGTGGTGTTGATGGACGTCCGGATGCCCGGCGTGGACGGCATCGAGGCGACCCGGCGGATCGTCGCCGACCCGGATCTGGGCGGCACCCGGGTCGTGGTGCTCACCACCTTCGAGCTGGACGAGTACGTCTTCGACGCGCTCCGGCACGGCGCCAGCGGCTTTCTGACCAAGGACACCCGCCCGGCCGAGCTGCTGCGGGCCATCCGACTGGTCGCCGAGGGGGAGGCGCTGCTCTCCCCGTCGGTCACCCGGCGGGTGGTCCGGGAGTTCGCCACCCGGCCGGCCCGGGTGCCCCGGCCGCATCCCCGGCTCGACACCCTCACCGAGCGGGAGCGCGAGGTGGTCGGGCTGGTCGGCGCGGGGCTGAGCAACGCCGAGATCGCCGAGCGGCTGGTGGTGAGCCCGGCCACCGCGCGTACCCACGTCAGCCGCGCGATGGTCAAACTGGGCGCCCGCGACCGGGCGCAGCTGGTGGTCTTCGCCTACCAGTCGGGCCTGGTCGTCTCCTGATCCGGTCGGGTCGCGACGCCGCCTTGCCTCTTCGCCACGCTACGAACTTGATGGCGTGAACGACTCACATCCGGGCGGCGGGCGGGGCGGCGTGGCGGGACCGCGCGGCGGGGCGGTGGCGCGGCGGCGAGACGGTGGCGCGGCGGCGAGACGGTGGCGCGGCGAGATGGTGGCGCGGCGAGACGGCGGCGCGGCGAGACGGCGGCGGGGCGGTGGTGGCGCGGGGCGGTGGGGCGGGACCGTGCGGCGGCGCGGTGGTGGCGCGGCGCGGGGCTGGGCCGGGAGCGCGGGTGCGGGCGGCGGGCTACCCTAGCGATGGCTGGACAGCCTGCCCGGCCGCCGTAGGCCCGCCGAAAACGACAAACGGGATGTTCGTGTGTTTGACACCTTGAGTGACCGCCTCTCCGGGATCTTCACCAAGCTCCGCGGCAAGGGCCGGCTCACCGACGCCGACATCGACGCCACCGCGCGCGAGATCCGCATGGCGCTGCTGGAGGCCGATGTCGCCCTGCCGGTGGTCAAGGGCTTCATCGCGAACGTCAAGGAGCGGGCCCGGAGTGCCGAGGTCTCCCAGGCGCTGAACCCGGCCCAGCAGATCGTCAAGATCGTCAACGAGGAGCTGATCAACGTCCTCGGTGGCGAGGGACGGCGGCTCCAGTTCGCCAAGCACCCGCCCACCGTGATCATGCTGGCCGGTCTCCAGGGCTCCGGTAAGACCACCCTCGCCGGCAAGCTGGCCCGCTGGCTCAAGGCCCAGGGCCACCAGCCGCTGCTGGTCGCCGCGGACCTCCAGCGCCCCAACGCAGTCGGGCAGCTCCAGGTGCTCGGTGGCCGCGCCGGCGTCGAGGTGTACGCCCCGGCGCCCGGCAACGGCGTCGGCGACCCGGTGCAGGTCGCGCGCGACTCGATCGAGCACGCCAAGCGGGCCGCCCGGGACATCGTGATCGTCGACACCGCCGGCCGGCTCGGTATCGACGCCGAGATGATGCAGCAGGCCGCGGACATCCGCGACGCGGTCCAGCCCGACGAGGTCATCTTCGTCATCGACGCGATGGTCGGCCAGGACGCGGTCCGCACCGCCGAGGCGTTCCGCGACGGCGTGGGCATCACCGGTGTGGTCCTGTCCAAGCTCGACGGCGACGCCCGCGGCGGTGCCGCGCTGTCGGTCCGCGAGGTCACCGGTCAGCCGATCCTCTTCGCCTCCACCGGCGAGAAGCTGGAGGACTTCGACGTCTTCCACCCCGACCGGATGGCCAGCCGGATCCTCGGCATGGGCGACGTCCTCACTCTGATCGAGCAGGCCGAGGCGGCCTTCGACGCCGATCAGAAGGAGAAGATGACCGCCAAGCTGATGGGCGGCGAGACCTTCACCCTGGAGGACTTCCTCGACCAGCTCATCGCGGTCCGGCGGATGGGCCCGATCGCCAACGTGCTGGCCATGATGCCCGGCATGGGGCAGATGAAGGACCAGCTCGCCGAGCTGGACGACAAGCACTTCGACCGGGTCACCGCGATCATCCGGTCGATGACCCCGGCCGAGCGCACCAATCCGAAGATCATCAACGGCTCCCGGCGGGCCCGCATCGCCAACGGTTCCGGCGTCACCGTGATGGACGTCAACCAGCTGCTCAACCGCTTCGCCGACGCGCAGAAGATGATGAAGCAGATGGGCGGCATGATGGGGCTGCCGGGTGGTGGGCGCCGCAAGGCGACCAAGTCGCCCAAGAACAAGCGCAAGGGCACCAAGGGCGGCGGTCGGCCGCGTACCGGCGCCGGGGTGCCGGGCGGCTTCCCGGGCGGCATGCCGCAGCTCCCGCCCGGCCTCGACCCGGGCGACCTGGCCGGGGGTCAGGGCCTGCCGCCGGGCTTCCGGCTCCCGAAGATCGACTTCAACAAGCTCGGCAAGGGCGGGGACAAGGGTCCCCGCTGACCAGGTACGCCGACGGGGCCCGGCCGGATCGGCCGGGCCCCGCCGCGTGTTCAGGTCGTCAGGACACCACGTCCGGGCGGTTGGTGACCCGCAGCGCGTTGAGGATCGGCTTGCCGAACCCGGTGTGCGTCACGAACCGCACGTTGAGCTGCCCGTCGGTCACCCGGACCGTGTACGAGCGGCTCACCGCGGCGTAGCTGCCCGCCTCGCCGGCCACGTCCAGCGAGGGCAGCACCTCCTGCCCCTCGATCAGCACGTCGAAGACCCGCTTGTCCGGGGACTGCCTGCGCACCTCGGCGAAGTCCAGCTCCACCGTGTACGTGCCGTCGACCAGCCCGTCGACCCGGTACTCGTACATGCCCTCCCGCAGGTCCGCGAAGCGGGCCGGGTCGTTCGTACCGGTGATCGGGGTCTTGGTGGACTGCTGGCTGGAGTTGCCCAGCCAGCCGGCCCCGCCCGCGGCCCAGGCCGGGTCCGGCCCCCAGGTCTGGCCCTCGACGTCGGCGTGGGTGGACTTGCCGCCGGCGTCGATCGCCAGCACGTAGCTCGGCACCACCACGGTCACCGGGACGGTGACCACCGGCCGCCGCCCGCTGGCCGAGGCGATGCGGAGCTGTGCCCGATGCCAGCTGCCCGGGGCCAGGTCGGTGGTGTCGACCAGGACATCCAGGGTGTGCCGGGCGCCCGCCGCGACCGTGGCGGTGGTGTCGGTCAGCGACAGCCACCCGACGTCGGTGGGGGTGCCGTCCGCCGCCAGCTCGGTGACGGTGACGTCGGTGCCGAGCGTGCCGGTGTTGGTCAGCCCGAGCTGCCGGGTCCGGGTCTGCGCCGCCGGGGCGACCACCGTGAGGTCCGCGACGGCCGTGGTGATCCGGGCGGTACGCAGTGCCAGCGAGCGGCTCGCCGCGTCGCCCGGGGCCAGGTCGAGCGTGGCCGCCCCGGTCTCGTAGTAGGGCTTCTCCACGGTCAGCGCGACCGTGCCGGCCGGCGCCTGGACCAGGTACGACCCGTCGGTGTCGGTGGTGTCGGAGACGCCGAGGCCGTCGGCCTGGGCGGTCACCGTCGCCCCGGCCACCGGCAGCCCGTCGTTGGCGTCGGTGACCACGCCGGAGACCACCGCGCTGCGGGTGGGCCGGAACGCGATCGCCGTGCCGCCGGCCACCGCCGAGCTGTTGTACGAGTACTCGAACCCGACGGTGCCGGTGGCGTTCTCCAGGCCAATGGTCGCCTCGGCGCCGGTCTCCACGCCGGTGCCGTCCACGTCGGCGTACCGGTAGGTGACGGTGCCGTCCTCGCTGATCGCCGCGCTGAACGTCACCCGCGCCGAGCGGTTGGAGTAGAACGAGACGTTGCGCCACTCCACCACGAAGGTGCGGTTCGGCTTGGCCCCGGTGACCGCCGTGTAGATGCCGGAGTCGGTCTCCACGTAGAGGTCGTCCCAGAGCGGGAAGAGCGCCAGGTTCGGCTCGGCCGAGTTCGGCAGGGCGGTGTTGGCCCGGGCCGACGACTCCGTGCCGAAGCCGAACGCGCCGTTGGTGCTGACCCACGCCTGCCGGTACGACTTGCCGTACAGCGGCACCCGGAACGGCAAGCTGATCGAAAGGCTCTTGTCGTCGCCGGTGAGCGGCACCAGGTCGGTGCCCTTGACGAAGGAGCCGCCGGCCGCGCCGCAGGCGTACCCGAAGGCGTCCACCCGGTCCGGCAGTGCGACGTCCAGCGTGACGTCCCCGGCCAGGTTGGTGCTCCGGGTGACCGGGTCGGCGCAGCGGTAGCTGTGCGCGAAACGTACGTCGTACGTGCCGTACGGCACGGTCAGGGTGTAGTGCCCCGCCGCGTCGGCGACGGTGCTCAGCGGGGTCCCCAGCACGGTCACGGTCGCCCCGGCGGCCGGGCCGGCCGCGGTGGTCACCGTGCCGCTGAGGGTGCCGGAGGGCGCCTGGGTGACCTCGACGTCCCGGGTCAGGGTCTCGTTCTCGGTGATGGTCACCGTGATGGTGGCGGTGAGGTAGCCGAACTTGCTGACCGTCAGCGTGTAGTCGCCGACCATCAGCCGGTCGAAGGCGTACGTGCCGTCGGCGCCGGTGGTGCCGGTGCGGCTCATCGGGCCGGTCACCGCGACGGTGGCCCCGGCCAGGTCGGCCCCGGCCGAGGAGACCCGGCCGCCGAGCGCGCCGAGCGCACCGCGCGGGCTGGCCGTCACCGCCGCGTACGCGTCGAGCCGGCCCTCGCCGAAGACGTTGTTGTCGTCGGCGGTGCCGCCGCAGCTGGTGTCCGCCACGTCGATCGCGGTGTCGTCCAGGATGGTCCGGGTGGCGGCGATGTCACCCTGAATGGCCGGCGAGGCCGACCACATCAGCGCCACGGTGGCCGCGGTGTGCGGGGAGGCCATCGAGGTGCCGCTGAACGTGTCGTACCCGCCGGGGATCGAGGAGCGGACGTTGACCCCGGGGGCGGCGATGTTCGGCTTGATGTCGCCGTTCTCGCCGGCGCCGCGGCTGGAGAAGCCGGCGATCGTGTTGTTCACGTCGAACGCGCCGGAGGCGTAGCTGACCGAGTACGAACCGGGGCTGCCGGCGGTGTTGCACCCCGGCCCGTTGTTGCCGTTGGAGAACGCCGGGAAGATGCCGGCGGCCACCCAGGCCGACACGGTCGCCGTGTACCAGGGGTCGTACGCGTTGGAGCCCCAGGAATTGTTCACGATGTCCGGCGCGAGATCGGGCCGGGGGTTGGCCCCGCTGAGGTCGGTGGGCGCGACGACCCACTGTCCGGCGGCGAGCAGCGAGGCGCGCGAGCAGGAGCTGGTCTCGCAGCCCTTGGCGGCGATCCACCTCGCGCCCGGGGCGACGCCGATGACGTTGGTGCCGTCCAGGCCGACCATCGTGCCCATGGTGTGCGTGCCGTGGTCGTTGTTGTCGCAGGGGGCCGCGCTCGGGCAGATCCCCGCCGGGTCGAACCAGCTGTAGTTGTGGTCGTAGCTGCCGTCGGGCTGCCGGCCGCGGTAGCTGGCCGCGACCGCGGGGTGGGTGTAGTCGACCCCGCTGTCGATGTTGGCGACCACGATGCCCTCGCCCCGGACACCGAGTTCGTTCCAGACCCGCGGGGCGTTGATCCGGTCGATGTTCCACTCGATCCCGTTGAGCGCCGGGACCTCCGCGCCGGGTTCCGGCTCGGGAATGATGACCGGGTCGTCGGCGAGGATCTGGTCGACCTCGGGACGTACCGCGATGTCGGCCAGCAGCGCGGCGTCGCCGGTGACCTGGATGGTGTTGGCCAGCCAGAACGGGGTGAAGTCGGCCTGCCGGTTGCGCAGCATCGCGCGCAGCCCGGCCTGACTCCGCTCGGCCTGCTCGGTCTTTGCCTTGAGCACGAAGGCGGCCTTGTCCCGCTTTCGGTGCAGCCGGTTCGCGCCGGTCAGGTCGGCCTGGCTGTCGAGGAAGACCCAGAAGGTGCTCTTGCCGTCCTTGGCGATCCGGTCGCGGACCTTCCGTTCGGCCTTGGTGGCGACGGCCTCGGCCCGGGCCGCCGCCCCGTCGGGGTCGGGGGCGGCGTGGGCGGGGCCGGTGGCGCCGATCGGGAGGGCGAGGCCGACCGCGAGGCCGAGCACCGCCGTACGCCATCGTCGTGGTGTCACTGTCACGCTCCTTCGGTGAGGCGACGCGCGAACAGCCCGTCGTGCAGGCTTGCTGGAAATCCTGCGACCGGCGCTTACCTTCATCAAGACATCTCTAAATAAATAAATGTGTCAATCTTACGCGCCGGGTAGGGGGTTGAGCACTCTGTGTGGTTTCGGGTAAGGGGGCGGCGCGGGGCCGGCGGCCATCCGGTAGGACTGTGCACATGGCTCTGCATGTGCGCGGTGTGCTCCTGCCCGACGACGAGGTCCGGGACGTCTGGCTGATCGGCGATCGGGTCACCTTCGAACCGGTGCCCGGCGCGGAGACCGTGGCCGACGACGGCTTCGTGCTCCCCGGCCTGACCGACGCCCACTGCCACATCGGCATCGCCCGGGGTGGGGCCCCGATCACCTCGCTCGACCAGGCCCGCGAGCTGGCCCGCACCGATCGGGACGCCGGGGTGCTCGCCATCCGCGACGCCGGCTCCCCGTACCCGTACCCGGAACTGGACGACGAACCGGAACTGCCCCGACTGGCCCGTGCCGGCCGGCACGTCGCCCCGCCCAAGCGCTACCTGCGCGACATCGGGGTGGAGGTCGGCGCGGCCGAGGTGGCCGCCACGGTGGCCGCGCAGGCCGCCGCCGGCAACGGCTGGGTCAAGCTGGTCGGCGACTGGATCGACCGTGGGGTGGGCGACCTGGCGCCGGCCTGGGACGCCGACACCATGACGGCCGCCGTCGCCGCCGCGCACGCCGCCGGGGCACGCGCCGCCGTGCACACCTTCAGCGAGTCGGCTGTGGAGATCATGGTGCGGGCCGGGGTGGACTCGGTCGAGCACGGCACCGGGCTCAGCCTGGACCTGATCGACCTGATGGCCCGGCAGGGCACCGCCCTGGTCCCCACGATGATCAACATCCAGACCTTCGGCGGCATCGCCGAGCAGGCCCGCGCCAAGTTCCCCGGGTACGCCGACCACATGCTGGCCCTGCGCGACCGCTTCCCCGAGGTGGTCCGGGCGGCGCACGAGGCGGGAGTGCCGATCTACGTCGGCACCGACGCGGGCGGGGGCATCGACCACGGGCTCGCCGCCGAGGAGATGCTGCTGCTGCACGAACGGGCCGGCATGTCCGCCGAGGACGTGCTCGCCGCCGCCTCCTGGCGGGCCCGGGAGTGGCTGGGCTTCCCCGGCCTGGTCGAGGGCGGCCTCGCCGACCTGGTCGTCTACCCCGAGGACCCCCGCCGCAACCTGCGCGTGGTCCGTACCCCGTCCCGCATCGTCCTCCGCGGCCAGCTCATCCGCTGACCCCGTCCCCCCTCACTCCCCCTCCCTCCCCCCACGCTCCTGGAGGCCCCTGATTCACGGAAAGAGTGGCTGATCCGCCTCGGATGGCCACGCTCTCCGTGAATCAGCGCGTGCCGCTCGACGGGGTGGGGGATGGGGCGGACAGGAAGAGGTGGGTGGCGAGGTCGGTGAGCTGCTCGGCGGTGTCGTCGACGGGGGCCAGGGGGAGCACGATGTGGCTCACCACCAGGCGGACGATGGTGTCGGCGGCGAAGGCCAGGCTCGCCGGATCGGCCTCGGGCAGATGCCGGTTCGCCCACTCCAGCAGCGCCGCGGTGGACTCGCTGAGCACCAGCCCGGCCCGGGTCGTCAGGTAGGGCAGCAGTTCGTCCGAGCCGCCCCGGGCGCTGGTCAGGATCGCCTTGATCAGCGGGTTGTCCGCCGCCGCGGCCAGGGTGTGCCGGATCGCCGCGTACGCCCCGGCACGCACGTCGGGGCCGTGCGCGGCGAGCGCCGCGCGGACCTCACCGACGAGCCGGTCCACCTCGCGCCGGGCGAGCGCCTCGGCCAGGCCGGCCTTGCTGCCGAACTCGTTGTAGACGGTCTGCCGGCTCACCCCGGCCGCGGTCGCCACCCCGCCCATCCGTACGCCGTCCCAGCCGCACGCGATCGCCCTGGCACGGGCGGCGTCCACGATCGCGTCCCGCAGCCGCTGCCGGGCCGAGTCCCTCAGCTCACCCACAATGGTCGAAGTCTACGGTCGCCGGCACGACACGGCGCGGGTCGCCGCCCGGACGCAGCGGGGGCGTGGGCGGCGCATAGGATGTGCGGTCATGGCACGCGTGCTCACTCCCCGTGCGGAGGACTTCCCCCGCTGGTACCAGGACCTGATCGCCAAGGCGAAGCTGGCCGACAACGGCCCGGTGCGGGGCACCATGGTCATCCGACCGGCCGGCTACGCCATCTGGGAGCGGATGCAGGCCGAGATGGACGCCCGGATCAAGGCGGCCGGCGCGGAGAACGCGTACTTCCCGCTCTTCATCCCGGAGAGCTACCTCAAGCGCGAGGCCGAGCACGTCGAGGGCTTCTCGCCGGAGCTGGCGGTGGTCACCCACGGCGGCGGCAAGCAGCTCGCCGAGCCGGTGGTGGTGCGCCCCACCAGCGAGACGGTGATCGGCGAGTTCATGGCCAAGTGGATCGACTCGTACCGGGACCTGCCGCTGCTGCTCAACCAGTGGGCGAACGTGGTCCGGTGGGAGCTGCGCCCCCGGATCTTCCTGCGCACCAGCGAGTTCCTCTGGCAGGAGGGGCACACGGCGCACGCCACCCGGGAGGACGCCCGCGGCTACGCCCGGCGGATCCTGCACGAGGCGTACGAGGACCTGATGGTCAACGTCCTCGGCATCCCGGTGGTGGTCGGCCTGAAGACCGCCCGGGAGCGCTTCGCCGGAGCCACCGCCACGTACACCTGCGAAGGCATGATGGGCGACGGCAAGGCGTTGCAGATGGGCACCAGCCACGAGCTGGGTCAGAACTTCGCCAAGGCGTTCGACATCAGCTTCTCCTCCGCCGAGGGCGGCCGGGAGCACGCCTGGACCACCTCCTGGGGCACCTCGACCCGGATGCTCGGCGGCCTGATCATGTGCCACGGAGACGACAACGGCCTGCGGGTGCCGCCGAAGCTGGCGCCGGTCCAGGCGTACGTGATGATCGTCAAGGACGGCGAGGGCGTCGGCGAGGCCGCGGCCAAGCTGCGCGACGCGCTGCGCGACGCCGGCGTCCGGGTGGCGCTGGACGACCGGACCGACACCGCGTTCGGCCGCCGCGCCGTCGACGCCGAGCTGCGCGGCTACCCGGTCCGCGTGGAGGTCGGCCCCCGTGACCTGGCCGCCGGCAACGCGGTGGTGGTCCGGCGTACGGACGGCTCGAAGGCGCCGACCCCGGTGGCCGACGTGGTCGGCGCGGTCCTCGCCGCGCTGGAGGCCGACCAGCAGGCGCTGCACGACCAGGCCCTGGCGGTCCGCCGCTCCCGCACCACGGAGGTGAACACGCTCGCCGAGGCGATCGAGGCGGCGGCCACCGGCTGGGCCATGGTGCCGTGGTCGGCCGTCGGCGTCGAGGGCGAGGCCGAGGCGAACGGCCAGGGTGTCACCGTCCGCTGCCTGCTCCGGGCCGACGGCTCCGTGCCGGACTCCGAGGACGAGCCGGACCTGGTCGCCATCCTCGCCCGCGCCTACTGACGTGCGCCCGGGCGGCTCCGCGGACCGGTTCGCGCCGGGTCGGCTGATCATGCACCGCAACGTGCGGCGCGGCCGGATCGGCTGGGTCCGGCCGGCCCGGGTGGTCCTCGACGACGACCGGGGCCTGCTGCTCTGGCTGGCCCGGGCCTCCCCGGTGGCGAACGAGGTGGCCGCCGACGGCCGGGGCATGCGGGCGATGCCCTTCTCGGAGTGGCTGGGCGCGGGCTACCGGCTCGTGCCCGGCCGGTGGAACGGGCCGGGTCTGTTGAAGTTCCTGCCCACCGGCGCCGCCCACTCGGTCTGGTGGTTCCGTGACGCGGGGGACCGGTTCTGCCACTGGTACGTGAACCTGGAGGAGCCCGGCGTCCGCTGGGACGACGGCGCGGTGGCCGGGGTCGACATCGTCGACCAGGACCTCGACGTGGTGGTGCGCCCGGACCTCAGTTGGGAGTGGAAGGACGAGGAGGAGTTCGTCGAGCGCCTCGCCTTCCCGGAGCACTACTGGGTGCCCGACGAGAAGGCGGTCCGGGCCGAGGGGGAGCGGGTGATCCGGCTCGCCGAGGCGGGGGAGTTCCCCTTCGACGGCACCTGGTGCGACTTCACCCCACCGACGGATTGGGGCGTACCGGACGAACTGCCGGTCGGATGGGATCGGCGGCCGGTCCGCTGAGGCGTGTCCTTCGTCACCTGCAGGATGACCCGGGTGACCTGTCCGGGTCCGGTGTGAGAGTTCCGGGTCGGATCTGGCAGAATAGGTCGCTGGTATCCGGCGCGCGTCCGGCGCCCTCTAACCCGGGCACGTCGCCAGTCCACCGAGCAGTCTCCGGCCCAACCCCACTGTGCCGGTCGGCGCTCACCCGCACACCGCCCGTACCGGGCCGGTGAGATCGCAACAGGAGCGAAACAACTGTGGCCGTAAAGATCCGGCTCCTGCGGATGGGCAAGATCCGCAACCCGCAGTACCGCATCGTCGTCGCCGACTCGCGCACCAAGCGTGACGGTCGCGCGATCGAGTTCGTCGGTGTGTACCAGCCGAAGGAGGACCCTTCGGTGATCGAGGTCAAGTCGGAGCGGGTCCAGTACTGGCTGTCCGTCGGCGCGCAGCCGAGCGAGGCGGTGCAGCGCCTGCTGGAGCTGACCGGTGACTGGCAGAAGTTCAAGGGCCTGCCGGCCCCGGCGCCGCTGAAGGTCGCCCCGGAGCGGGCCGACCGCAAGTCGGCGTACGAGGCCGAGGCGAAGGCCGCCGCCGGCCTGGCGGAGACCCCGGCCAAGCCGGCCAAGAAGGCCGCGAAGCCGGAGGCCGAGGCGCCGAAGGCCGAGGAGCAGACCGGTGCCGAGTCCGGCGAGCAGGCCTGACATGGCGCTGCGTCCCGCCCTGGAGCACCTGGTCAAGGGGATCGTCGACAACCCGGATGACGTCCGGGTGCGGATGGTCGACTCCCGTCGGGGCAAGCGGCTCGAGGTCCGCGTGCACCCGGAGGATCTCGGCACGGTGATCGGGCGGTCCGGCCGGACCGCCAAGGCGCTGCGCCAGGTGATCGGCTCCATCGGTGGGCGCGGGGTGCGCGTCGACATCGTCGACTCGTACTGATGCTTCTCATCGTCGGCCGGATCGGCAAGCCGCACGGCATCCGCGGTGAGGTCACCGTGGAGGTGCGGACCGATGAGCCCGAAGCACGTTTCGCCCCCGGCGTGGTGCTGCGCACCACGCCGGGGGCGGTCGCGCCCGAGCCCGGCGCCTACCGGGTGCCGGCGGAGCTGACCGTCGAGGCCGCCCGCTGGCACCAGGGGCGCCTGCTGGTCGCCTTCGAGGGTGTGCTGGACCGCGACGTGGCCGAGGCGCTGCGGGGCACGCTGATCGGTGTCGACAGCGCCGACGTCGCCCCGCCGGAAGACCCGGAGGAGTGGAACGACCACCAGTTGGTCGGCCTCGCCGTGGTCACCCCGGCCGGGGAGCGGCTGGGCGAGGTGGCCCGGATCGATCACGCGCCCGCGTCGGACCTGCTGGTGCTGCGCCGCCCCGAGGGGCGGACCGCGCTGATCCCGTTCGTCAAGGCGATCGTGCCCGAGGTCGACGTCGCGGGCGGGCGCGTGGTGGTGGAGCTGCCCGGTGGGCTGCTCGACCTCTGACTGGAGCCACCCCTGATGCGCGTCGACATCGTGTCGATCTTCCCCGAGTACTTCGCCCCGCTGGACCTGTCGCTGATCGGCAAGGCCCGCGCGAACGGCACGCTGCGGCTGGCCGTGCACGATCTGCGGACCTGGACCCACGACGTGCACCGCACGGTCGACGACACGCCGTACGGCGGCGGTCCCGGCATGGTGATGCGGCCGGAGCCGTGGGGTGAGGCGCTGGACGCCCTCGCCTCCGACGAGCTGAGCCCGGATGGGCGCACCCTGCCCCGGCTGCTCGTACCGTCCCCGGCCGGGGTGCCGTTCACCCAGGCCATGGCGCACGAGCTGGCCGCCGAGTCGCACCTGCTCTTCGCCTGCGGCCGGTACGAGGGCATCGACCAGCGGGTGCTCGACCACGCGGCGGCCCGGATGCGGGTCACCGAGGTCTCCCTCGGTGACTACGTGCTCTTCGGCGGCGAGGTGGCCGTGCTGGTGATCCTGGAGGCGGTCACCCGGCTGCTGCCCGGGGTGCTCGGCAACGCCGGCTCGCTCGACGAGGAGTCGCACGCCCACGGGCTGCTCGAAGCGCCCATGTACACCAAGCCGGCGAACTGGCGCGGGCACGAGGTGCCGGAGGTGCTCCGCTCCGGCGACCACGGCAGGATCGCCCGCTGGCGGCGCGACGAGGCGCTGCTGCGTACCGCGACGAGACGCCCCGACATGATCGCCACGCTGCCCCCGGAGAGCCTCGACAAGCGGGACCGGGCGGCGCTGGACCGGGGTGGATTTCAGTCGCCGCCGGGGGATGTGGCAAAGTAGAGGGGTTGCCGCATCCGCCCACGCCGTGGGCGGCTGCGAGGACCCTCGACCGGGGCCGGCTCCGGCTGGCAACCACCCGGGGGTCAGAATCACCCATCCGCGCATCGACTGACGGTGCGCCGTGAGCCTCACGAGGACGCAGCGATGAACATCCTGGACGCCCTTGACGCCCAGTCGAAGCGGGTCGACCTCCCCCAGTTCCGCGCCGGTGACACCGTCAAGGTGCACGCGCGGGTCGTCGAGGGCAACCGGTCCCGTGTCCAGATCTTCCAGGGCGTCGTCATCCGCCGCCAGGGTGACGGTCTGCGCGAGACCTTCTCGGTCCGCAAGGTCAGCTTCGGCGTGGGCGTGGAGCGGACCTACCCGCTCAACAGCCCGGCGATCGACCGGATCGAGGTCGTGACCCGCGGTGACGTGCGCCGCGCCAAGCTCTACTACCTGCGCGAGCTGCGCGGCAAGAAGGCCAAGATCAAGGAGCTGCGCGAGAAGCAGCCGGCGAGCTGAATTTTCGTTCGCCACGCCGCCTGACCTGCGCGGATGTCGTATCGACCGGATCCCATTACCCTGGTCGTACGGGCGCAGCAGGACGGCGCACCGCAGTCGCTCGACGCGGTGGCACAGCGGTCCACTACCGCCCGTGGGGCCTCACGACGAGGCTCCCGGGCGGTAGTGTCGTTTCCGCGGACCGGAGAGTGGCATGGTGCAGATGCTTGACGAGGACGGCGCCGTCGATCCGTGGCGTCGGCGGCCCCGGCGGCCCCGCCGCCAGATGCCCCTCTGGCAGGAACTGCCGCTGCTCCTGGTCGTCGCCTTCTGCCTGGCGGTGCTGATCCGCACCTTCCTGCTCCAGGCCTTCTTCATCCCGTCCGGCTCGATGGAGAACACCCTGCTCATCGGTGACCGGGTACTGGTCAACAAGGTCGTCTACGACGTCCGCGACCCGGTCCGCGGTGAGGTGGTGGTGTTCCGGGGCACCGACAAGTGGGTGGCCCAGGAGGCGCCGGCACCGCCGACCAACTTCCTCGGCAGGGTCGGGCGCACATTCGGTGACCTGGTCGGGGTCAGCCGGCCCGGCGAGAAGGACTTCATCAAGCGGGTGATCGGCCTACCCGGCGACCATGTGTGGTGCTGCGACAACGGCCGGGTCGTGGTCAACGGCGTGCCGCTGGACGAGCGGGCGTACGTCTCCGAGGACTCTCCGGTCGAGCTGCCCCCCAACCCCAAGGAGTGCCGCTCCCGGCAGTTCACCGAGGTCGTCGTGCCGCCGGGGCAGATCTTCGTGATGGGCGACCACCGGTTGGTCTCGCAGGACGCCCGCTGCCAGGGGCCGGTGCCGATCGACAACGTGATCGGCCGGGCCTTCCTGATCGTGTGGCCGCAGCAACGGTGGACCACCCTGCCCGTACCGGAGACCTTCGCGAATCTGCCGCGGCCCGGCGCGGCGCCAGCCGGTCCGGCGCCGGTCGATCCGGACCCGGTGGGCGGTGTGGTGCTGATCCTCCCGGTCACGGCCGCGGCTTCCGTTCTCGCGGGTTCGGGGCGACTGCGCCACACCCGGGGACGTAGGCTCCTTCCGTGATCGACGAGCAGACCGAAAAGCCGCGCAGCTCCTTCTGGAAGGAGCTGCCCATTCTCCTGGGCGTGGCGATCCTGGTCGCAGTGCTGGTACGTGCCTTCGTGCTGCAGACCTTCTTCATCCCGTCCCCGTCCATGGAGAACACTCTCAAGATCGACGATCGGGTGCTGGTCAACAAGCTGGTCTACGACTTCCGCTCGCCGCACCGGGGCGAGGTGATCGTCTTCAAGGCGCCCATTGAGTGGAGCGGTAATCCGCAGGGTGAGGACTTCATCAAGCGGGTGATCGGTGTCGGGGGCGACCATGTGGTCTGCTGCGACCACAGCGGCCCGCAGGAGCGGCTGATCATCAACGGCAAGCCGATCGACGAGCCGTTCATCTTCCCCGGCAACCGGCCGGCGGACCAGGACTTCGACGTCACCGTGCCGGCGGGCCGGCTCTGGGTGATGGGGGACCACCGGGAGGCCTCCGGCGACTCGCTGGAGCACTGGCAGCAGTCCGGCGAGGACATCAACGAGGCCACCATCCCCGAGGACCAGGTTGTCGGCCGGGCCTTCACGATCTTCTGGCCGGTCGGCCGGGCGACCTGGCTCACCGTGCCGAAGCAGTTCGACGGGATCCCGAATCCCTGACGGGAGGGCGTGGGCGTTCGTCGGGCGCGTCTGGCAGGCTTGGGCGGTGACCGTCTACACCCCTCGTCGCGCGGCCCGGGTGCTGCTCGTTGACGCGGCCGACCGGGTGCTGCTGTTCGCCGGCACCGATCCGGGCCGCCCCGGCCACGGCTACTGGTTCACCCCGGGCGGCGGGCTGCACGCCGGGGAGGCCCCGGCCGAGGGCGCGGCCCGGGAACTGGCCGAGGAGACCGGACTGCGGCTCGGCCCGGACGAGCTGGGGGCGCCGGTCTGGTCCGAGACGGTCGAGTTTCCGTTCGACGGGGTCTGGTACCGCCAGGAGCAGGAGTTCTTCCTGGTCCGGGTGGCGTCCTGGGAGGTCGACACGACGGGGTTCGACGAGGTCGAGCGGGCCAGCGTGCACGGCCACCGCTGGTGGCGGGTGAACGAGTTGGCCGCGACCACCGAGCGCTACTACCCGCCGGACCTGTCGGAGCGTCTCACCCGGGTGCTCGGCGACGGTGGCGCGGCGGCGCAGGGCGGCGGTGTCGCGTGCTGACTCCGCCCCGCACGGTGGTGCGTCGCGACGGCGGCCTCTACGCCCTGGAACGGGCCCTGCAACGGCGGGGCTTCCGGCACGTGGCCGGAGCCGACGAGGCCGGCCGGGGCGCCTGCGCCGGTCCGCTGGTGGCCGCTGCGGCGGTGCTGCCGGAGGGGCGGCGCGGCGAGATCGACGGGCTGGCCGACTCCAAGCTGCTCACCCCGGCCAGCCGGGAGCGGATCTACGACGAGGTGGTGGCGCGGGCGCTGGCGTACGCGGTGGTGGTCATCCCCGCCGACGAGGTCGACGCGCGGGGGCTGCACGTGTGCAACCTGGCCGCGATGCGTCGCGCGCTCGCCTCGCTGGCCACCCGCCCCGAGTACGTGCTGACCGACGGCTTCGGCGTCGACGGGCTGGACGTGCCGGGGCTGGCGGTCTGGAAGGGGGACCGGGTGGCCGCCTGCGTGGCGGCGGCCAGCGTGCTGGCCAAGGTCACCCGGGACCGGATCATGGTGGAGTTGGACGGGCGGTACCCGGGCTACGGCTTCGCCGAGCACAAGGGCTACATCACCACCGAGCACACCGCCGCGCTGCGGGAGCTCGGGCCGTGCCGGGAGCACCGCTTCTCGTACGTGAACGTGGCCGCCGTCTCCGGCCGGGACGGCCGGCCACCCCGCGCCCGGCGTCCCGCCGTCGGCGTCCCGGACCGGCCCTCCGCCCCCGTGGCCGGGTCCGGTGTCCCAGCCGAGCTGCCCCTCGGGATCCCGGACGGCCCGGATGAGCTTCCGTCCGGCGGCCCGGACGAGCCGATGGAGCGCTCCGGCGCGCCAGGGGGTACCGTCGGCGTGGCGTTGAGCGAGCAGCCGCGACCCCCGGCGCCGGTGGGGGAAGATGTGGTCATGGAAGGCGGAGTGCGATGAGCGCGGAAGATCTCGAGAAGTACGAGACCGAGATGGAGCTGCAGCTCTACCGGGAGTACCGCGACATTGTCCGCCAGTTCTCCTACGTGGTGGAGACCGAGCGCCGGTTCTACCTGGCGAACCAGGTCGACCTGCACGTGCGCAACTCGGACGGCGAGGTCTACTTCGAGGTCGAGATGCACGACGCCTGGGTGTGGGACATGTACCGCCCGGCGCGCTTCGTGAAGAACGTCCGGGTCATGACGTTCAAGGACGTCAACGTCGAAGAGCTCGAAAAGCCCGACATCTCCCTTCCCGCAGATTCCGGCTTCGGCGGCTGACCTTTCCCGGCGACCGGGACGGCTCCGCGTCCCGGCGCCGGCGGCGGATCACTCCGCCAGCACCACCACCTCGACCCGCTGCACCAGGTTGTTGGCGAACCCGCCCCGGTTCCACGGCTGCTCGACCGGCTGCGTGCGTCCCGAGGCGTCGGTGGCCCGCGCCCCCAGCACGTACCGCCCCGGCGTCGGGTGCCACTCGAGGTGCCAGCGCCGCCATGCCCACTCACCCCCGGTCGGCTCCGCCAGGCTCGCCGGCGTCCAGCTCGTACCGCCGTCGAAGGTCACCTCCACCGCCGTCACCGGCGCGTGGCCGGACCAGGCCCGACCGTCCACCGTGCCCGGCCCCGGCCGCAGCACCCGCGTACGCGACATGAAGTCCGGGAACCCCGGCGGGCGCACCAGGGCGCGGGGCTCGATCCGGGTCACCGGCACGCCCGGGTCGTCGGCGTCGCGCCGCAGCCGGTACGCCACCGCGTTCTGGTAGCCGTCGAACGGTTCGGTGAGCACCCGGACGTTCCGGAGCCACTTCACGTGCGCCATGCCGTACCAGCCGGGCACGATCAGCCGGAGCGGGGCGCCGTGCTGCGGCAGCAGCGGAGCCCCGTTCATCTCGTACGCGAGCAGCACCTCCGCACGCAGCGCGTCCGCGACCGGCAGGGCCCGCTGGTAGTCCTGCTCGACGCCGCGCTCCACCCCGTGGTCGGCGCCGGTGAAGACCACGTCCACCGCGTCCACGGGAAGCCCGGCCTCGCGCAGTAGCGGCGCCAGCGGGGTGCCCGTCCACTCGGCGTTGCCCACCGCCTCCACCAGCCACGGCTGGCTGACCGGGCGCGGCTGCAGCAGCGCCCGCCCGTTGCCGGCGCATTCGAGGGTCACCCGGTGGGTGACCCGGGGCAGCTCCCGGAGCGCGGCCAGGTCCAGCCGCAGCGGCTGCCGTACCGCCCCGTCCACGGTCAGCGCGTGCGTCGCCGGGTCGACGTCCGGGATGTCGTAGTGGATGAGCAGATAGTGCAGGCCGGCCGGGGTCACGTCGTAGCGCAGCGCCTCCAGGGGGATGCCGTGGTTGCGCGCGGCGAGCGCGAGTTCCTCGGCGCTGATCGCCTCGCCGGGCCCGGCGACCCGGGAGGGCCGGCTGATGTCGTCCACAGTGGTCATAGCTGCTCCCTCGGGCCGGTCAGGGGTGATTCCAGCCGGTCGTAACCGACGAACTCGAACATGGTCACACCGGTCTCCAGCGGCCGCGGCGTACCGGTGAACCGGTGCACGCCCACGCCCACCCCGTCGGCGGGACTGCCCACCGCGACCGGTGTGAAGCCCTCCTCGGCGAACCAGGCGCAGATGGTGGGCACCAGGTCCGGCTCGCGGCGGTGCCGGGTCCAGAAGACCGTGCCGCCGGTGGCGCAGAGGGCGGCGCAGTGCCGGACCGTGTTCCGGATGTCCGCGTCGGGGATGTTGCCGAAGACGCCGCAGGCCAGCACGAGGTCCGCCGGGGCCAGGTCGGCGTACCGGTCGGTGCGCGCGGCGTCCCCGACCACCACCTCCACCCGGGGCAGCCCGGCCTCGGCGGCGGCCCGCCGGGCGACCTCCGCGTTGCGCGGATCCAATTCGACCAGGCGGGCCGTCACGTCGTCGCGCCGCGGGTGGTCGGCGAGCACCGGAATCAGGTCGTGCCCCTGGCCGGCGCAGAGACTGATCGCCCGGAGCGGACCGGGCGGCGCCTGATCCAGGGCCTCCCGGATCCGGTGCCGCAGCTCGGCCAGCCGCCGGGACAGCGCCGAGTCCGGCTGGTCGTAGTCGGCGTGCCAGGCGTACCAGTCCTTCGTCACGCGGCCAGCATAGGCGCGGTGCATACCAAGATCAGCCCGTTACGCGCAGGTCGTCCACCGTCGGTCTGCTGTCCACAGTGGCCGTCAGCGGTGCTGGCCGGGAGTGGTTGGTGCGGGGCAGGGTGCGGGCATGCGGAAGCTGCTGCGCCGGGCGGTCCCGGCTCTCTGCCTGCTGCTGCTCGTCGCTCCGCCGGCCGTCGGCCCTGCGGCGGCCGGCGCCGGGTCGGGCGAACCCGCGTCGCGGGCAGTGGTGCGGCGCGGCCCGGTCGGCGGGCCGGCCGGCGCGTCACATCCGGTCGCCGACCTGCCCGACTTCCGGCGGCCGGGCGTCCGCGGCCCGGATGCCTCGCCGGCCGCGGGGGCGCCGGGCACCGGTGGGCCGGGTGCGTCGCCGGCCTCCGGCGCGCCGGCCGCCGGTGGCCCCGCCTCCGGGTTCGACTGGCCGCTGGCCGGCCGGCCCCGACCCGTGCGCCGCTTCGATCCGCCGCCGCAACCGTGGCTGCCCGGCCATCGCGGAGTGGACCTCGCGGGCCCCACAGGGGGCGCGGTCCGTGCCGCCGGTGCCGGCGTCGTCCTCTTCGCCGGTCCGGTCGCCGGGCGTCCGGTGGTCACCGTCGGGCACCCCGGCGGACTGCGGACCACCTACGAACCGGTACGCCCCGGCCTGTCGGCCGGCGCCCGGGTGGAGGTCGGCACGCCGATCGGCACCCTGCTCGCCGGCCATCCCGGTTGTCCGGCCGAGGCGTGCCTGCACTGGGGGCTGCGCCGGGGCGAGGAGTATCTCGACCCGCTCGCCCTGCTCGGCCTCGGCCCGGTCCGGCTGCTCCCACTCGAACCGGCCGCTCCCACCCCGGCCGACCCGCCCCGCGTCCCCACCGGGGCGCCGCCCGGCCGCCGCCCGGCGGTACAGCCACCCGGCGAGGGTGCCGCCCCGGTTCAGCCCTGGGCGAGCAGCGCGGAGAGGTGGACCGCCAGCCGGTCGTACTCGTCAGGGGTGTTGTAGACCTGGCCGCACAGGCGCAGCCAGCCCCGGCCGTTCCAGCCCGCCACCGACACCTCGGCGGCGAACTGCTCCGCGATCCGGGCACGCAGCGCCCTGGCCGCGTCGATGGTGGTGCCGACGCCGGGAGGCAGCGGAACGAGCCGCATGGCGACCGTCGGCCCGTCGGGCTCCGGCAGGTCGGCCGGCGCCACCCCGAGGGCGTCCCCGACCACCCGCTGCCCGTACGCGGCCAGCGCCGCGTTGTGCGCCCGGACCCGGTCCAGTCCGAGGCTGCGCAGGGTGAACAACCCCACCGGGGCGGCCAGCCAGGCGGTGTAGTCCAGCGTCGCCTGCCACTCGACCCGGGTCGGGAAGCCAGTCTCCTGCTCCCAGGAGACCACCAGCGGCTGGATCCGCTCCCGCCACGGTTCGGCGACCACCAGCGCCGCGGTGCCCCGGGGCGCGTACGCCCACTTGTGCAGGTTGCCGACCCAGAAGTCGGCGCCGATCGAGGCCACCGTGATCGGCAGCATGCCCGGGGCGTGCGCCGCGTCGACCAGCACCGGCACCCCGTGCTCCCGGGCCACGCCGACGATCGCGGCGGTCGGGAGGAGCTTGGCGGTGGGCGAGGTGAGCTGGTCGACGATCAGCAGCTTGGTACGCCCCGGCCGCAGCCCGGCCCGGACGATCTCGACGACCTCCTCGGCGCTGGCGGCCAACGGCACCGGCAGGGTCCGGGACGCCGCCCCGGTCCGTCGGCACTCCCGCGCCACGGAGAAGGCGACCGCCCCGTACCCGTGGTCGGTGGTCAGCACCTCGTCACCCGGGCGCAGGCCGAGGGACTGGAGCACCACCGCCACGCCCGTGGTGGCGTTGCCCACCAGCGCCGTGCCGTCCGGGTCCGCCCCCAGGAATCCGGCCAGATGCCGCCGGGTGTGAGTGATCCGGTCGACGAGGCCCTGGGTGAAGAAGCGGAGCGGGTTCGCCTCCATCTCGTCGCGCAGCCGCTGCTGGGCACGCTGCACGCCGATCGGCACCGCGCCGAACGATCCGTGGTTGAGGTGGCTGACCGACGGGTCGAGGGAGAAGAGCAGCCGAGCCCCGGGGATCGGCTCGGGCGGCTGCGGGACCGTCATCCGCCGATCGTAGCCCGTCGTGGATCATCAACTCGGCGTTCAGCCGCCTCGCCCGGCCGGCCCTCGGTCGCCCGTGCCGACCCGCCGACGTGCTGACCGGCGATGGTGCCGCCGGGTCGCCGGCGTCGGCGGTCCCGGACGGCCGGCGCGGCCGGTCAGGCCCGTGGATGCGCCTGCCGGTACGCCGCGCGCAGCCGTTCCACGGACACGTGGGTGTAGATCTGGGTGCTGGCCAGTGAGGAGTGGCCGAGCAGCTCCTGCACGGCCCGCAGGTCCGCGCCGCCCTCCAACAGGTGGGTGGCGGCCGAGTGCCGCAGCCCGTGCGGCGTCGTCCGGGGCAGTCCGGCGGCTTCGGCGTACCCGGCGACGAGCCGGCGGGCGGTGGTCGGGTTGAGTCGCCCACCCCGCGCCCCGAGCAGCAGCGCCGATCCCGAGCCGGGGCCGGCCAGGGCCGGGCGGCCCCGGTCGAGCCACACGTCCAGCGCGTGCTGCGCAGGCACCCCGTACGGCACGGCCCGCTCCCGACCGCCCTTGCCGAGCACGCGTACCACCCGGCGGGCGTGGTCGACGTCGGTGAGGTCCAGACCGCAGACCTCGCTGATGCGTACCCCGGTCCCGTAGAGCAGTTCGAGCAGCAGCCGGTCGCGCAGCAGCACAGCCTCGTCGCCCGCCGTGCCGCGCGATCCGTTGCCCGCGGCGGGTTCCGGCCCCGGGTCGTGCGCCGCGCCCGGGGCCCCGCCCGGCGGGCCGTTCCGTTGCCGGTCCGACGCCCGGCCCGCGGGGCGGCGTGGGGCGTCCATCAGCGCGGCGGCCTGGTCGGTCCGCAGGACGGTGGGCAGCTCCCGGTGGGCCCGGGGACTGGCCAGGGCGGCGGCCACGTCGGTGGCGAGCAGGCCCGTCCGGTGCGCCCAGGCGCTGAACGTCCGCGCCGAGGCGGCCCGGCGGGCCAGCGATGTCCGGGCCGCGCCCATCGTCCGCTGTTTCGCCAACCAGCTCCGTAGCACCGTCAGGTCCAGCTCCGACAGGTCGGCGCAGCCCATCCGTACGGCGTGGTCGAGCAGTGAGACCAGATCGGTGACGTAGGCCCGTACGGTGTGCGCCGAGCGGTTACGGACCCGGGCCAGGTGGTCGGCGAAGTCGTCCACCGCGTCCCGCATCGCCGGGGGCAGCCCCGCGTGGGCCGCCCGGGTGCCGCTCACCGGCACCTCCGGTCGCTGCTGACCGGCTCCGGCCGGTCCCGCCGGGCCGCCGCCCGTACGTTCCCGCGGGGCTCACGGAACCGGTGGCTGACGGCTGCCGTGGAGCCGAGGTCGACCCGGAGCCACTGCGGATGGCAGTGGCCGGTCCGCCGGCGGCACCGGCGGGTGCCTGGGCGGAGGCTGCGGTCGGCGGACACCGGCCCAGCGTACGGCGAGGGTGCCGATTCGGCCGGTCACCATGGCCGGTGTCCGCTCGCCGCGGTTGCCGGTCGAGGAAATCGCCGGCTCGTGGTGCTGTCGTGCCGGAACCTCGGGCGCGCCCGCGGGCGTCGCGACCACCTGCGCCGGTGTCCCTGGGCGCCGGGGCGCGTCCCGCCATACGGGCCGTGCCGGCATCCGGTCGCGTCCGCCCGGCCGCCCGGGGCACGCCACGCGCCCCCGGCCGCGGATCGGCACGCCGTGCGGGGTGGCTGAACCGGGGCTGCACAGGGGAAACTGTTCACACGAAGAGGGCGGTGGCGGCCGCGCCGGGCGGAACGACCCCCGGCCGCCGGCGCTGCCGGGACAGCTGCCTTCCGACCTGTGGGAGTGGCCGGGTGGCGGCCGAGGAGGTATGTCCCCCCGGACGGCGGCGCGGAAGGGTGACTCGCGAGTCGGACGGAACAGGCGCCGCCGCCCCAGGGACGCGGCGCCCACGGGAGGAGGAGAATCGGACGTGGGTGTGGATGCCGTCCTCTACCGGCTGGTGCGCGCCGGACCTGCCCATCGCCGACCGTCGTACGTCGCCTCCCAGGTGGTGGCGGATCCCGACGACGTGCTGCTGGACCTGCTCAAGCGGGTCCGCGGCGGCGGACGGACGCCGCTGCTGGACCGCCTCGACCCGCTCGGCGAACTGCTGGTGGACGCCGGTTCCGCTCCGCAGTTGCTCGCCGAGTTGCGCTGCCTCGCGGAGGTCGCCCGGGCGCCGGCGGAGGTCGAGCACATCCGGCGGCTGGCGCTGCTCGTCCGGCGCTGCCTGGACACCCGGGACGTCGAGATCCGCTTCGAGGCCGACTGACTCAGGTTCGCGGGCTCGTCCGGGCCGCGGCCGGGGCCAGGGCGTAGCCGTCGTCACGACGGATCACGAGGCCGAGCTCCTCCAGCATGGACAGTTTCCGCATGGCGGTGCGCAGGGCCACCCCGGCGCGTGCGGCGACGCTCTCCAGGGCGAGTGCCTTGCGCCGGGGCAGCACCTCCAGCACCTGGCTCGCCTCGTCGTCGAGCCGGTCGCGCGGGCGTTCCGGTGCCCGGGCCGGCGGGGCGAGGTCGTGACCCACCCGTCCCACCTCCTCCAGCACGTGGGCGACGCCGGTGACCAGCCGGGCCCCGGGCTGCTCGCGCAGCAGCTCGTGCGCGCCCACCGACATGGCGGAGGTGACCGGGCCGGGCACCACCATTCCCGGTCGGTGCACCCCGATCGCCCGGTTCAGGGTCTGCATGGCGCCGCTGCGGGCCGCCGCCTCCACCAGCACGGTGCCCAGGGTCGCGGCGGCGATGACCCGGTTGCGGATGAGGAACCGGGGCCGCAGCGGCTCGGCGCCCGGCATCCACTCGCTGACCAGCAGGCCGGTCTCCGCGATCCGGTCGAACAGCGCCGTGTTGCCCGCCGGGTAGGGGCGGTCCACTCCGCAGGCCAGCACCGCGACGGTGAGACCGCCCGCGGTCAGCGCGCCCCGGTGCGCGGCGGAGTCGATGCCGAAGGCCCCGCCGGAGACCACGGTCCAGTCCCGGTCCGCCAGCCCGTAGCCCAGCTCGGTGGCGACGTGCGTGCCGTACGGCGTGGCCGCCCGGGCACCGACCACCGCCACGGACCGGTCGAACGCCTGCGCCAGCGGCCAGGGCCCGCGGGCCCAGAAGCAGAGTGGCGGGGCTGTCTCCAGGTCGACCTTGCGGTCGGCCCCGGCCAGCCGCAGCCGGTGCAGGTCCGCGACCCGGGCGGGCCACTCGTCGTCCTCGGGGGTGACCAGCCGCGCCCCGAGCCGTTCGGTCCGGGCCAGGGCCTGCTCGGCCACCGCCCGGGCGTCCTCGCCGGCGGACCGGGCCGCGACCGCTGCCCGCATCGGCCGGTCCGCCCCGCCGCCGTCGAGGAGCAGGTCCAGCGCGGCGACCGGACCGACCTCCTCGACCAGCCGGTGCACCGCCCGGGTGCCCGGCTCGGCGAGCCAGGTCAGCGCGACCCGGGCCAGCCGCACGTCCTCTGTGGCGGTCATGAGCCCTCTCCCATCCGCAACTGGACGGCCTCGGCGATGTCCCCGCCGTCCGGGCGGTCCCGCCCGTCGAGGTCGGCGATGGTCCAGGCGAGCCGGACCACCCGGTCGAAGCCCCGCGCCGACAGCGACCCGGAGTCGAGTCGCCTGCGCAGCTCCCGGGTGTCCCGACCGGGCAGCCGCCAGGGTGGCCGGCGCAGGTACGGGCCGGGGATGTCCGCGTTCACCCGGTGTCTGGTGTCCGCCCACCGTGCGGCGGCGGCGCGGCGCGCGGCGGCGACCCGGGTGGCGACGGTCCGGGACGACTCACTCGGCGCGCCCGTCTCGAGCAGCTCCGCGGCGCGTACGGGCAGCAGCCGCACCTGCAGATCGACGCGGTCCAGCAGCGGCCCGGAGAGCCGGCCCAGGTAGCGCCGCCGGGCCAGGGGCGTGCACTCGCAGTCGGCGTCCCCCGACGGTTTCGCGCACGGGCAGGGGTTGGCGGCCAGCACCAGTTGGGTGCGCGCCGGGTACTCGGTGGCGCCCCGGCTCCGGGCGACCCGTGCCCGGCCGCTCTCCAGCGGCTGGCGCAGCGCCTCCAGCGACGCCTTGCTGAACTCGGGCGCCTCGTCGAGGAAGAGCACCCCACGGTGGGCCAGCGACACCGCCCCCGGGCGGGCCAGGCCGGAACCGCCGCCGACCAGCGACGGCACCGTCGCGGTGTGGTGCGGCGCCTGGAACGGGGGGCGGCGCAGCAGCCGCCCGCCGGGCGGGAGCAGGCCGGCGATGGAGTGCAACGCGGTGACCTCCAGGGCGGCGTCGTCGTCCAACTCGGGCAGGACCGACGGGAGCCGTTCGGCCAGCATGGTCTTGCCGGCGCCCGGCGGGCCGAGCAGGGCCAGGTGGTGTCCGCCAGCCGCGGCCACCTCCAGGGCCCGGCGGCCCAGCCGCTGCCCGGCCACGTCGGCCAGGTCCGGCCCGTCTGCGGCGGCGGCCGGCTCGACACCTGGCGGGGGCAGCAGCGGGGTGCCGTCGCGGACGAACGCGACCAGCCGGTGCAGGGTGTCGACCGCGCGGACCCGCACGCCGGGGATCACCGCCGCCTCGGCGGCGTTGCCGACCGGCACCACCACCCGGTCCAGCCCGGCGCCCGCCGCGGCGGCGACCATCGGCAGCACCCCCCGTACCGGCCGGACGGTGCCGTCGAGGCCGAGCTCGCCGAGGATCACCGTGCGGTCCAGCGGCAGCAGCGGCAGCTCACCCGAGCCGCCGAGCACCGCCGCCGCGATGGCCAGGTCGAACGCCGAGCCGTACTTGGGCAGGGTGGCTGGGAGCAGGTTGAGGGTGATCCGCCGGTTGGGCCACTTCTGGCCGGAGTTCACGATGGCGGCGCGGACCCGGTCCCGGGCCTCGTGCAGGGCGGTGTCGGGCAGTCCGGAGATGACCACGCCCGGCAGTCCGGCGGCGAGGTCCGCCTCCACCTCCACCACGTGACCGGTCATCCCGACCAGACCGACGCAGAGCACCTTCGCGTAGCTCATGGTCAGAACGCGCCCTTCAGGTGTTCCACCCGGGCCGGACCGGCGGCGGGGAGCCGGACGGAGAGCACGTCGAAGCGGACCTCCTCGGCGGTGGTGCCGGTCTCGGCCAGCCAGCGCGCGGCGAGGCCGCGCAGCCGGCGGGCCTTCGCTGGCACGACCGCCTCGGCCGGGATGCCGAACTCGTCCGTCCGGCGGGTCTTCACCTCGCAGAAGGCGAGCACCTCGCCCTCCCAGGCGATGATGTCGATCTCCCCGGCGGGGCAGCGCCAGTTCCGGGCGACCGGCCGCAGCCCCGTCTCGATCAGGTGCCGGACCGCGCACCGCTCTCCGTACGCGCCGACGGCCTGGTTCCGATTCGTCATGCCGGTCACGGTGCGCGCCGCCGGGCCGGGGCCACCGCCCCCGACCCGCGTCCTGTGGACGACGGGGCCGGCTGTGGACCGGCGGACGATCATGAGGTCGCTGTGCTAGGCGCTGCCCCGCCGACCATTGTCCGGGCCGCGGGTGGGTTCGGACGACGACCGGCGTCGTCGTCGGTCCGCCCCGATGCCGCACCGGTGTCCGGACGAACCTCCGCCGTGCCGGCGGGGGCCGGCTCGGGCGGCGGCGGGCCGTCGCCGCCGTCCGGCCTGCGCCCCGCGCCGGCATGATCGACGGGACACGGCTGCCTGGCCGGCCGCACGGCAGTCCCCCGGCGCCTCCCGGTCGCCGCGGCGTACGGCATTGACCAGCGTCGACGGGGTCAGGGGCCTGGATGGCGCGGGTGGGCCCGGTCGCATAGCGTGCCGGTCGTGGACGGACGACGGAGCTTTCCCGATGATCAGCAGGGGTCGCGTTGGGGCGACCACGGGTACGCCGAACCGGACTGGCGTGCGGCCGGGGAATCGCGGTACCGCGACGACGACTTCCGCGCCCCCGAGCAGCGCGGCGCCGGCGAGAGCCGGTACGGCGACACCGGGCGGTTCGGCGCCGCCGACCCGCTGGGCGACGAGGGTGACGGCTGGCGGTCGCGCCGGCCGGACGACCCCGCGGAGATCTCTGGTGAACTGCCGGGCGAGCGTGGTGGCCGGCGGGCGGCCCGCGAGGCCGCCGATCCGCACGCCGGAGCGGCGCGGGACGTCGGCGGCGACCCGCTGCGGTCCGGCCCGCTGGGCGGCTACCCGATCGTCGAGCCGGGCCGTCCCGCCGAGCCGCCCCTCGCCCCGGCGGCGACCGCGGTCGGCGACCGCCCGGTGCTCGGCGGGTCCACACCGCTGACCGGGGGGGAGCGGCCGGCCGACCCGGGGGCCGTGCCGCACCCGCTGGAGATGCCGACCGGCCCGATGCCGTCGGTGGCGCCCCGGCTGGACGCCCCGCCGCCCGGGGACGGGGTCTACCGGACCCGCCGGCCCGCCCTCGCGGTGCTGATCGCGGTGGCGGTGCTGATCCTGGAGATCCCGGCGCTGCGGGTGCTGGCGCACGGACTCACGGGGAACCCGGTCTCCGCGTCGCACGTCGTGGTGGGCACGTTCCTGGTGGTCGGGCTGCCGATCTTCGGCGCCGGACTGTACGGGCTGCGCACCGGCGGGCTGGCCCTCGCCGACGGCAGCCGGGGCTGGCTGCGGCCCCCGACGGCGTACCTGACCGTCGGCCTGGTGCTCTTCGTCGCCGCCGCGCTCGCCGCCCGCTGACCCGCCCGGACGCGGGGACCCGATGATCCACTCGGGTTGCGGAGTTCGGGGGTGCCGGTAGGTGCCGGATGCCCCCAGCTACCGCAGATCGTGTAGATCATGAACCTGTGGCCCGCGCGCCCCTGGCCCGATCATCCCGGGGTGCCCCGGAAAGGGATGTTCCCGCACCCCGGGACCGGGGCGCGGCGAAGGGGCGTACACTGGTCGACTGGCGACCGCCCCGCGCGGTCGACCTCGCGTGCCCTCTCCACGGACCTCTCGTGGGGCGACGGCCCCCCTGGTCCCGATCTTGATCGGGCCCACCATGGCCGACGACCGGGCGCCAGGCGTCCGGCCGCCGGCCGGACGGGACAACCAGGGAACTAGGAGTACCACCATGGCCGTCGTGACCATGCGTCAGCTGCTGGAGAGCGGTGTCCACTTCGGGCACCAGACCCGGCGCTGGAACCCGAAGATGAAGCGCTTCATCTTCACCGAGCGCAACGGTATCTACATCATCGACCTGCGCCAGACCCTCGACTACATCGAGAAGGCGTACGGTTTCGTGCGCAGCACCGTCGCCGGGGGTGGCAGCATCCTCTTCGTCGGTACCAAGAAGCAGGCCCAGGAGGCCATCGCCGAGCAGGCGACCCGGGTCGGCCAGCCGTACGTGAACCACCGCTGGCTCGGCGGCATGCTGACCAACTTCCAGACGGTGTACAAGCGGCTCCAGCGGATGAAGGAGCTGGAGGCCCTGGGCGACCTGAGCGGCACCGCCGCCGGTTACACCAAGAAGGAGACCCTGCAGCTCTCCCGTGAGAAGGAGAAGCTGACCAAGACCCTCGGCGGTCTGCGCGACATGCAGAAGCTGCCGGCCGCGGTCTGGGTGGTCGACACCAAGAAGGAGCACATCGCCGTCGACGAGGCCCGCAAGCTGGGCATCCCGGTGATCGCCGTGCTCGACACGAACTGCGACCCGGACGAGGTCGACTTCCCGATCCCGGGCAACGACGACGCCATCCGCTCGGCCGAGCTGCTGACCAAGGTCGTCGCCGCCGCCGTCGCCGACGGTCTGATCGCCCGCTCCGGCCGCGGTCGCGGTACCGACGAGAAGCCCGAGCCGGGCCAGGTCGGCACCGACGAGCCGCTGGCCGAGTGGGAGCGCGAGCTGCTCGAGGAGCCGAAGAAGGGCGACGAGCAGCCGGCGACCACCGCCGCGGAGTGATCGCGCCGTCGCGTCCCCATCGTCCGATTTCCCGGCCGGTGGGGACGCGACGGGTACGCCGGGCACGACCGGCCCGGATCCGGGTAACCGGCAGTCAGACCATCCCACCGCAGTCTCAAACACCGAAGAGAGAGTCATGTCCAACTTCACCGCCGCGGACGTCAAGAAGCTCCGCGACCTCACCGGCGCCGGCATGATGGACTCCAAGAAGGCGCTGACCGAGGCCGAGGGCGACTTCGACAAGGCCATCGAGATCCTGCGCGTCAAGGGTGCCAAGGACGTCGGCAAGCGGGCCGGCCGCACCGCCGCGAACGGCCTGATCGCGCACTCCGGCAAGTCGCTGCTGGAGCTCAACTGCGAGACCGACTTCGTCGCCAAGAACGACGCTTTCATCGCCCTGGCCCAGCAGCTGGTCGAGCACGGCGAGAACAGCGGCGCGACCAACGCCGAGGAGCTGCTGGCCAGCACCATCGACGGCAAGCCGGTGGCCGACCTGATCCAGGAGCAGTCCGCCAAGATCGGCGAGAAGCTGGTGCTCAACCGCTTCGCCAAGCTGGACGGCGCCACCGCGGTCTACCTGCACCGCAAGAGCCAGGACCTGCCGCCGGCCGTCGGTGTGCTGGTGCAGTACACCGGCAAGACCGACGAGGCCGCGGACGCCGACGCCCGCGGCGTGGCCATGCAGGTCGCCGCGATGCGGCCGAAGTACCTGAGCCGCGACGAGGTCCCGGCCGACGTGGTCGAGTCGGAGCGGCGCATCGCCGAGCAGACCGCCCGCGAGGAGAACAAGCCCGAGGCGGCGCTGCCGAAGATCGTCGAGGGCCGGGTCAACTCCTTCTTCAAGGACTTCGTGCTGGTCGAGCAGGCCTCGGTCGCCGACAACAAGAAGACGGTGAAGCAGGTGCTGGCCGAGGCCGGCATCGAGGTCACCCGCTTCCTGCGGTTCGAGGTCGGCCAGGCCTGAGCCGTCGCACCGGGCGCATGACGCGTCCGGGCGCAGGGAAAACGTCGACGAGGAGGCCGCCGGTGTACGTGACAGGCACCGCGGCCTCCTCGTCACATAGGGTCGGCAACGGCAGTTACGCGGTACGCGGCGCCCACTGGGCGCGCGACGGAAGGGGCGGGGCGGATGACGCAGGTTGTGAGTGACCGGAGCCTGGCGGTGGAGGATCCGACCGCCCCACCGCCCGGCCGGGCCCGTCGGGTGGTGCTGAAGCTCTCCGGCGAGGTCTTCGGCGGCGGCGCGATCGGCGTCGACCCGGACGTCGTACAGGCCATCGCCCGGCAGATCGCCACCGTGGTCCGCCGCGGCGTGCAGGTCTCCGTGGTGGTCGGCGGCGGCAACTTCTTCCGCGGTGCCGAGCTGCAGAAGCGCGGCATGGACCGGGCCCGGGCCGACTACATGGGCATGCTCGGCACGGTGATGAACTGCCTGGCCCTCCAGGACTTCCTGGAGAAGGAGGGCATCGAGACCCGGGTGCAGAGCGCGATCACCATGGCCCAGGTCGCCGAGCCATACATCCCGCTGCGGGCGATCCGGCACCTGGAGAAGGGCCGCGTGGTCATCTTCGGTGCGGGGGCCGGCATGCCGTACTTCTCCACCGACACCGTCGCGGCGCAGCGGGCGCTGGAGATCCGCGCCGACGTGGTGCTGATGAGCAAGAACGGCGTGGACGCCGTGTACACCGCCGATCCCCGGGTCGATCCGACGGCGAGCAAGCTCGACTCGATCACCTTCTCCGAGGTGCTGCGTCGCAACCTGCGGGTGGCCGACGCCGCGGCCTTCAGCCTCTGCATGGAGAACGGCCTGCCGATGTTGGTCTTCGGCGCCCAGGGCGACGACACGATCGTCCGTGCCGTCGGCGGTGAGAAGATCGGCACGCTGATCACCGCCTGAACGGCCCGTCCGAGCCGACAGCGGTCCTCCGACACACAGCACCAGCACAGCCCACGACGAGCGACAGAAGGAGGCGAGGAGACCGGTGATCGACGACACCCTCCTCGAGGCGGAGGAGAAGATGGAGCGTGCCATCGAGCACGCCAAGGAGGAGTTCGGCGGGATCCGCACCGGTCGCGCCAACGCCGCCATGTTCTCCCGGATCGTCATCGACTACTACGGCAGCCCGACCCCGCTGCCCCAGATGGCCTCCATCGCGGTTCCCGAGCCGCGCATGGTGATCATCAAGCCGTACGACAACTCGCAGCTGGGCGCCATGGAGAAGGCGATCCGCGACTCCGACCTCGGCGTGAACCCGAACAACGAGGGCAACCAGCTGCGCATCCTGCTCCCGCAGATGACCGAGGAGCGGCGCCGCGAGATGATCAAGGTCGCCCGGCACAAGGGCGAGGAGGCCAAGGTCGCCGTCCGCAACATCCGTCGCAAGGGCAAGGAAGAGCTGGACCGCCTGGTCAAGGACGGTGAGGTCGGCGAGGACGAGGGGCGCCGCGCCGAGAAGGAGCTGGACGACCTGACCCAGCGCTTCGTCGCCACCGTCGACGAGCTGGTCAAGCACAAGGAGAACGAGCTGCTCGAGGTCTGAGCGGCCCGTCGTGCGCCCGCCACGGCAACGGTGTGCCGCCGCCCCGGTCCGGAACCGTCGGGGTGGCGGGCCCGGTGCCGTCGTCGTACCGCGGGGCCATCGTCCGCCGTGGCGGGTTCCCGGGTGCAGTAGGCTCGGCACGATTCCCGACCACCAACGGATGAACGACGGGGATCGGCCGGCCGTCGGGTCGGTCAACCGGAACAGTCGCGCCTGTAGGGGATGGTCTTGGTCTTGCGTCATGTGGTGGCACTCGCATCGTCCTTCGGTGCGTGATGTCCCACCCCGACCCCTACGGCACCGCCGAGCCACGCGGCTGGGACCGCCCGGAGCGTCCACTGCCCTGGCCGGAGAACGAACTCGAGCCCGGGCGGCGGCCGGCCGGCTCCGAGGCGTACGCCGGACCGTACGGTCGTCCCCAGACCGCCGCCGGCCCGTACCGGCGGCCGGCTGACGGCTACGACGGGCCGCGCGACGGTCGTCCGTACGACGAGCTACCGCCCCCCGGACGCGGCTGGCGCGATGAACCGCGCCAGCAGGGCGAGCGGGGCCCCCGAGGTCGCGGCCACCGGGACGCGGAGCGGGGCTTCCCCGGCCGCGGCGGACCGCCCGACGGCTACGACCACCCTCGCGACGAGGGCTTCGACCGCCGCGATGCCCGGGGTCGGGGTTATGACCCGGATCCGCGCGAGCGGGGTTACGACCCCCGGGAGCGCGGGCGCGAGCCGGACCCGCGCGAGCGGG
>NZ_JBJZOG010000043.1:0-53757 GCF_047200535.1 Micromonospora mangrovicola
CTCATCGGCCAACCCGCCGGGTTGCTGACGGACTCCCGACTGATCCCGGACCCGGTCTCCGGCCAGGCGCCGAATCGTTCCTGATGCAGGTGCGCGAAGAAGTAACAGAGTTTTTCGCAGTCGGCGTCGAGCACGGCGAGCGCCGGATTCGCCCGGACCGTCTGGTAGAAGTCCCGCCCCATCGCGACGATGAACCCACGGGCGTACAGGAAGCCGTCGTCGGACCCGTCCGTGACCTCGTGGATGTCGGCGCGGTCGATGTCGTACAGCTTCCGCTCGACGACCCGGTCGAGGTCCACCAGTTCCGGACCGGGCAGCCCGGCGCACAGGTCACGCAGGGCGTCGAGGAACGGATCCAACCAGTTGTCGATGGCGTACCGCTCGTCGTCGTCCCCGTCGTGCCCGGGGTCCCGCTCCAGCAGGGCGCGGCGCAGCACCGCCGGCTGCGGACCCAGCCGGGCCCACGCCTGCTCCACCAACGCCCAGAGGCGGTCCTCCTCCTCGACGGTCGGCGTCCGCGACGAGCCAGTGAGATCGGTATCAGTCACCGGCGGAGGTTAACCGGGCCCACCGACAGTCGGACGCCTCCGCCGAGCACGGGAGGCCGGCCACGCCGCAGCCCCGGGACGGGGCGCCGGACGGCTTGCATCGGCTTTCTTACACACCGTCGCCGGCCTGTTCCCGGGCCTGTCAAGATGCCTGGGAGAAGATCGCGGCGCAGTCGCTCAGATCGGGTGGTGGTCCGAGCAACCCTGCTGGTCGCGCCAGGACGTGACCGTGTCCCCCGCTGCGCGGCGTTCGGAGGCGACCCTGGCGGGAGGGCCGGTGAAGGGTAGGTCGACAACTCAGGCCCGGCACATGCGCGTCGAGGTGCTGCACCGCTTCCGCGTACTGGTCGACGGACGGTTCGTGGCGCTGCCGGAGGGCAGCCAACGGTTGATCGGCTGCCTCGCCGTCACCGACCGGCCCCGCCCGCGGACCACGCTGGCCGGGACACTCTGGCCGGAACGCAGCGAGCGGGACGCGCACGCGTCCCTGCGGCAGGCGTTGTGGCGGCTCAACCGGCACGTCTCCGGGCTGCTGGAGCAGGAAAACCAGCACATCGGACTGGCCCGCGGCACCGAGGTGGACCTGCACGAGATCTACCGGCTCTCCGAGGCGGTCACCGACAGCGAGCCGAGGGTCGACCGGCGGGCGGTGCGCCTCCTGGAGGGCGACCTGCTGCCGGAGTGGTCGTACGACTGGCTGGACGGGCAACGCGAGTCGCTGCGCCAGGTACGCCTGCACACGCTGGAGGCGCTCGCGCGCAACGACCTCAGGGCCGGCCGCACGGCGACCGCGTTGGTCGCCGCGCTCGCCGCCGTCGGCCTCGACCCGTTGCGGGAGAGCGCCCAGCGGATCGTGATCGCCGCTCACCTCGCCGAGGGCAACACGTCCGAGGCGGTCCGGCAGTACGGCCGGTTCCGCGATCTGTTGTGGGTCGAGCTGCGGCTGCGGCCCAGCCGTCAGCTCCAGGGGATGCTGCCCCAGCCGGTCGGCTGACCGCCCGCCCCCACGGCGCCCGTGGCGCCGAACTCCCCGCTGCCCGCGGCGGCCGGACCGCCGCCCGACCAGCCGATCCACCGCCGCGCCGCGTGGGCGATCCGCCGGGCCCGTCCGGCGGCCGACCCGCCACCCGGCCCGGCCACGCCCGGCTGCCGCCGGGCCCCGCGGCGACACCGGGGAGACGCGCGGACAACGCGCGGGAGACGGGTCGGCGACGGACGCCGGCGAGAATCCGCACATGAGCGTGCAGACCACATACCCCGGCGTGTACGTCCTCGAACGTCCGTCGGGCAGCCACGCGATCACCGGTGTGTCGACGTCGTTGACCGCGTTCGTCGGCGCCGCCCGCAAGGGCCCCGGCGACACCCCGGTGCCGCTGTCCAGCTTCGCCGACTACCTGCGGCAGTTCGGCGACGTGATGGACACCGCTCACCCGATGGGCCACGCCGTCGGGCAGTTCTTCGTCAACGGCGGCGCGCAGGCCGTCGTGGTCCGGGCGCTCGGCGCGGGCGCGGCCGCGGGCACGCTGGCGCTGCCCGCGGTGAACGGGGTGACGGTGACCCTCACGGCCCGCTCCCGCGGGGCGTACGCGAACGGCAGCGGCGCCGGGACGACCGGGCAGACGGGCCTGTTCGCGGAGGTGAAGGCCGCCGACGACTTCCCGTCGGACCGGTTCAACCTGGAGCTCACCGAGTGGACGCCGGGCGTCGGCGGCGGGCCGGCGACGGTCACCACGAAGGAGGTCTGGCGGGAACTGTCGATGTCCCCCGCCAGCACCCGGTACGTGGTGACGGTGCTCAACGCCAGCACGCTGGTCACCGCCGAGGTCACCGGCACGCCCACCCCGGCGCCCTCGGCCGGCACCTCCACCGGGGCGCTGAGCCCCGCGAACGTCACGGTGACCGGCAAGACGCTGCGCCTGTCGGTCGACCAGGGCCCGGCGAACGACTACGTCCTCTTCCCGGCCGAGGACCCGCCCGTCTCACACACCCTCGCCCAGGTCCGCGAGCACATCAACGCGCCCGGTTCGGTCTGGCCGGTGACCGCCAGCGTGTCCGGCGGCAAGCTCGTGCTGACCAGCAAGACCAGCGACCTGGACAGCGCGGTCGTGGTCGGGCTGAGCGGGCTGAACGACGCGACGGCCGACTTCGGCCTGGGCGTGGCCCGCGGCGGCGTCGAGGTGAGTGGCAGCGCGCCGTACCGGCCGGCCGTCGCCGCGCCGGCCCCCCTCGCCAGCGGCTCCGACGGGGCGACCGTCGGCGCGAACGAGATCGTGTCGGCCACCACCGGTCAGGGCCTGCTCGCCCTGGACACGTTGGACTTCCCCCGGTTCAACCTGCTCTGCCTGCCCGGCGTGACAACCGCGGACACGGCCGCGATCAACACCGCGCTGGACTACTGCCGCCGGCAGAACGCCTTCCTGGTGATCGACCCCGCGCCCGGACTGAACCCGGCGCAGCTGAAGACCGCCGCGAACCTGCTACGGGCGCAGGGCGCGCACGGTGCGGTCTACTGGCCCCGGCTGGTCACCCCCGACGGCGGCGCGGACGGGTGGGGCCCCAGCGGCGCGGTCGCCGGGATCATGGCCCGCACCGACGCGTCGCGCGGGGTGTGGAAGGCCCCGGCCGGGCTGGAGGCCGGCATCGCCGGCGCCGTCGGGCTCACCGCGCCGACCAACGACGACGTCTCCGGCGCGCTGAACCCGCTCGGGCTCAACGTGCTGCGCACCTTCCCCGGCGCCGGCATGGTGGTGTGGGGCGCGCGGACCCTCGCCGGCAGCGACGTGCTCTCCAGCGACTCCAAGTACGTCCCGGTTCGGCGGCTCACCGACTACATCTCGGCCAGCCTCTACCTGGGCACCCAGTTCGCGGTCTTCGAACCGAACGACCCGGACCTGTGGGCGCAGCTGCGCCTGGCGGTGGGGGGCTTCATGCGCGGGCTGTTCCGGCAGGGCGCGTTCCAGCAGTCGGAGAAGCACGCCGAGTCGGACAGCTTCTTCGTCATCTGCGACTCGTCGGTCAACCCGCAGACCGAGATCGACAACGGCCGGGTCAACGTCGTGGTCGGGTTCGCCCCGCTCAAACCCGCCGAGTTCGTGATCATCACCATCACCCAGCTGAGCCAGGCGGGAGAGTGAGATGGCCGAGTTCAGCGTGAACCCCACGCGCTTCGACCCGTACAAGAGCCACATGTTCCGGGTGCGCTGGGACGGCGTGTACGTGGCGGGGCTGTCGAAGATGTCCCCGCTGAAGCGGTCGACGGCGCCGGTGACCCACCGGGTCGGCGGCGACCCCGGCCACGACCGCAAGAGCCCGGGACTGACCACGTACGACGCGGTGACCCTGGAGCGCGGCGTCACCCACGACCTCGCCTTCGAGGCGTGGGCGAACAAGGTGGCCAGCCTGCACCAGCCGGGCATCTCGTTGCCCGACTTCCGCAAGGACCTCATCGTCGACGTGTTCAACGAGGCGAACCAGAAGGTGCTCAGCTACAAGCTGTTCCGCTGCTGGGTCTCCGAGTACCAGGCGCTGCCCGCGCTGGACGCCGCCACGGCGGTGGTCGCCATCCAGAGCATCAAGCTGGAGCTGGAGGGTTGGGAGCGCGACACCTCGGTCACCGAGCCCACCGAACAGAGTGTCTGAGGCGGGGCCCGGTCATGGCGGCGGCACCCGGTCTGGCGCGGCTGGTCGCCGCGCTCGACGACGGCGACGGCCTCCTCGCCCAGGCCGTCGCGGTGCTGCGCGCCGCGGTACCCGAGCCCGACCCGGCGTACCTGCCGGCCGGCACCGCCGACCGGCTGCTGCTCGCCGTGCACGAGCGGGCGACGGGCCGGCCGCTCGAACTCACCGTCGCCTGCCCGGCCTGCGGCGCGCTGACCACCCTGCCGCTGGGCCGGGCCGCCGTCGGCGAGCACCACGAGCGCAGCGCGTGGCGCCGACCCGGAGTCGGCGTACGGGAGCCCAGCTACGCGGACCTGCTCGCCGCCGGGGGCGACCCGCACCGGCTGCTCGCGCTGTGCCGGGTCGGCGAGGGCGCCACACTCGACGACCTGGCCCGGGTCGAGGGGTCGCTGTGCGGGCCGCTGCGCTCGTCGTGCTGCGACTGCGGGGCTCCGCTGGAGGCGGACGTCGACGTGGTCGCGCTGGTGCTGCGCGCCCTCAGCGGCCTGCGGTTCGACATCGACCGGGAGGTGCACCTGCTCGCCTCCCGGTACGGCTGGCCCCTCGCGGTGATCGAGTCGCTGCCGGACGAGCGCCGGCGCAGGCTGGCCGCGCTGGTCGCGGGGACGACGCCGTGAGCGTCCCGCCGGCCGTCGCGCGGCTGGCCGCCCGCGCCACCCGCCCCCCGGTCACCGTCGGCTCGCCGCTCGCCGCCCACCTGGAAGAGGTCGGGGCCACGCCGCCGGCCGTGGCGGCGCCGCCGCTCCCCCGCCCGCCCCGGGTGGCGCTGCCGGTCGACAGCCACCGCGGGGACCCGCCGGCCGGACCGCCGGCTGCCGGCCGCCCGACGCACCCGCCGGCCGAGCCGCCGGGTCGCGGCCGCACCGAACCGGTGCCACCGGCGTCGCCGCGCCCCGCCGCGCCGCACCCCGCCGCGCCGGCCCCGACGCCCCCGCCACGACGGCCCCTGCCGGCCGCACCGGCCCCGCTGCCCACGCCGGGCACGACCACCCGACCCTCCGGTTCCGGTGACGCGCCGCGGACCCCGCCCAGCCCGGGCGTCGGTGCCGCCGTCGTGGCCGTCGGGGCGGCCCCACCCGCACCGCCGACCGGACCCGACGTCCGCTCCGCCGGCCGCGCCGGGTCCGCCGGGTGGGAGAACCCACCGGGGACGGACGCCGCACCGACCCCCCCGCCCGCCGCGCCGGCCCGTACCCCCGACCTCGCGGCGGCGTGGCCCGAGCCGGCCGCGCCCCCGCCGGCCCCGGCGACACCCGGCCCGGGCGCCGCGGCGACGGACCCCGCGCCTCGGGCGGTCGGTGGTCCGCAACCGCATCCGACGGCCCAGCCCGCGCCGGTGCCACCCGTCCAGATCGGACGCATCGAGATCCAGGTCGCTCCGCCGCCGGCCGAGACCGACCCGTTCAGCGGCTGCCGCGCGCTCGAAGGGGGCGTCACCGCCCGGCGAGGGGGTGGCTGGTGACCCTGTTCAGCCCCGGCCCGCCCGTACTGGCCGGAGTGGACGAGGTGCTCCGGGTGTTGACCACGGAGGCGCTGAAGGGACTGGCCACGCCGGTCGGGGTCAGCATCGGCCCGCTCGACCGGCCTGTCGACGGGCCCCGGCTCAACTGGTTCCTCTACCGGCTCGAGCCGGCGCCCGCGTACGCGAACATGGAATCGCCGCAGCACGGCTGGCGGACCCGGCGCGGCCGGCCGCCGCTCGCCCTGACCCTGCACTATCTGCTGACCGCCGACGCCGGTGAGCTGAGCGAGGGCGGCACCGAGGACGACGTGGTGCACGCCGCCCTCTCCGCGCTCATGTCGGCGCTGCACGAGAACGGGATCTTCGGCGCGGACACCCCGGTCGCGACCGGCCCCGACCGCTCCGTCACCGACGTCGCGGCCGCGCTGGAGGGCATGGTCGAACCCCTGCGGATCACCATCGAGCAGGTGCCGATGGAGACCATCACCGCGCTGTGGAACACCGGCTCGCACGCGCTGCGGCTGTCGATCGGCTACCAGGTCAGCCTGGTCACCGTGCCGGCGCAGGCGGCGTACGTGCCCGGGCCGCCGGTGCGGGCCCGCCAGGTAGGCGTGTCGCCGTCACCCGCGCCCGTCGTCGACGACGTCCGCCCCGCGGTGGCCTGGTTCGACCAGGCCCTCACCGTGCGGGCGCACGGCATGACCGATCTGCGTGAGGTGACGCTGGGCCGGCTGCCCGGCGACCCGGACGACCCCACCGACGGGCGTCCCGACCCGGCCACCACGCACAGCACCGGGCCGTGGCGGCTCACCGCCACCCCGACGCCGGACGGCCTCAGCCTGCACCTGCCCAACGGGGAGATCGTGCCCGGCGCCCGGCCCGTCACGGTCACCAACCTCGTCAACGGGCTGGCGGCCGGCAGCGGGCAGGCGACGGTGACCGTGGCGCCGGTCGTGGTGTCCGCCGCCGCGCCGCTGGCCACCGGCGCGACGGCGACGCTGTCGGTGCGGCACGCCACCGACGGCGGTCAGGCGTTCTTCGGCGGGCGAGCGGTGCCGTACAGCAGGTTGTCGGCGACCTCGATCGAGGTCGTCGTGCCCGCCCTGCCGGCCGGCTCGGCCGGCGCGACGGTTCCGGTGAGCCTGCGCTGCGGCACAGTCGCCGGACCGGCGACGGAGCTGGCGGTGGCGCCGTGAGCACCGCGACGGTCGAGGCGCCGGCCCGGGGGATCCCCTCGGCGCTGGCCGACCCACGCCTGCTCGCCTGGCGGCACCTCTTCGTGGCCGGCGCCGCCGACGTGCTGCGCCGCTACCGCGAGGCGTGGGCCGACCCGACGCTCGACGACGCCACCCGCGCGGTCGCCGCCGTCGGCGTCGTCGACCCGCGCCCCCGCGTCGCGCTGCTGCCGCTGCCGGCCGAGGGCGAGTTCGCCGAACTGGTCCGGGTCACCGGCATCGACAGCGGCGCCGAAGCGGTGCTGGCGATCGCCTGGTGGGCGGCGGTCGAGCCGCAGGTGGCCATCGTCTGCGGCTGCGTGCACGACGACGCCGGCCGCCGCCGGCCGAGCCTCGGCCTGCTCGGGCACGTCCTCGCCGGGGTGGGGGTGATCGTGCCGCTGACCGTCGGCGCCGACCACCCGCTGGTCCGTGGCGGCCTGCTGGACGCGCCGGTCGACCCCGACACCCCGGTCCGGCTGCCCACCACCACCGTCGCGGCGATCGCCGGCCAGCGCCCCGCACCACCGGCCCCGGCGGGGGTCGCGCCGCGGGTGGCCGCCGCAGCCACGCGGATCGCCGCGCTCCTCGACGCGGGCGTCCCGGTGCTCGCCCGCTGCGAGGTCGCCGACGACCGGACGCCGCTGCGCGACGCCGTGGCCGCGCGGCTCGGCCTCGCGCCGGCCCCCGAGGTACGGCCGCCCGCGGTCGCCCGGCTGTTGCTGCGCCTCGGGCACGAGCTGCCGGCCGTCCTCCTCGATCCGGGGGACGCGCCGCCGGACGGGACGGTGTTCGCCGTCGGCGCCGCGAACGAGCCGGGCCCGTCCGGCTGGCACGTCGTCGAGCTGGCCGCGCCGACGCCGGCCGCCGCCGAACACGCCTGGCGGCGCGCGCTGCGGCAGGCGGGCGTCACCGCGACCCCGGACGAGTTGGCCGACCTGGTCGGTCGGCTGCCGCTCGCCGAGCCGGCGATCGCCGCCGTGGTGGGCCGGGCCCGGGCGGCGGCGGTCGTGGACGGCCGGGCGGCGACGGCCCGGGACGTGGCCGCCGCGCTGCGGACCCAGCCCCGCCACGACCCGGGCGGGTTCGCCCGCCGGCTGCCGGCGACAACCACCCTCGACGACCTGGTCCTGCCCCCGGCGACCCTGGCCGCGGTGCGGGACCTGATCGCGCACGCGCGCCACTCCCCCGCCGCGCACGACCGGCTGGGGTTGACCGACCGGCGGGGGCGGGCCGTCATCGCGCTGTTCCACGGGCCGTCCGGCACCGGCAAGACGGCCGCGGCCGAGGCGGTCGCCGCAGCGATCGACCGGGATCTGTGGGTCGTCGACCTGGCCCGGGTGGTGACCAAGTGGCTCGGGGAGACGCAACGCAACCTGGACACCGTGCTGCGCGACGCGGCGACGGCCGGCGCCGTGCTGCTGTTCGACGAGGCGGACGGGCTGTTCGGCAAGCGGGGCGAGGTCACCGACGCCCGGGACCGCTACGCCAACCTGGAGATCGACCATCTGTTGCAGCGCATCGAGGCGCACACCGGGGTGGTCGTGCTGACCAGCAACCGTCCGTCCGCGCTGGACGACGCGTTCGCCCGGCGGATCCGCCTCGCCGTCCGGTTCGACCTGCCCGACCACGGCGAGCGGGAACTGATCTGGCGCCGACACCTGCCCGACGTGGACATCGCGACGGTCGCCCGCGAGGAGCTGTCCGGGGCCACCATCCGGGCCGCCGCGCTGGCCGCCACGGTCAGCGCCCTCGCCGCGGGCACCGAGGTACGCGCCGAGCACCTGCACGCGGCGGTGCGCCGCGAGTTGGAGAAGAGCCGCCGTCCACCGACCGCCCGGAGGCACCCGTGACCGACATCCAGGTGACCGTCGACCAGCCGCCCGAGCCGGGCCTGCTGCGCGCCGCCATCGCGGCGGCGCTGGCCGGTCGGGCCTGGCCGGACGGGCCGGAGGCGGCCGTCGCGCGGGCGGTCGCCGACCACGCGACGGGCCACGACCAGGAATCGAGGAGCCGGCCATGCTGATGCGCGGGATGCTGCTGTCCTTCTCCGACCCGGTGGCGGGGATGGTGCCGAGCCTGGTGCCGTTCCAGTACAGCCCGGCCGAGGTGACCCGGGTGCTGCGGGTGCAGTCCGGTACGTCCGGCGGGTCGGGGCTGCGGGTGGGCGGGCCGCCGGTGGAGTCGTACACCTTGAAGATCGAGCTGGACGCGCTGGACGCGATCGACAAGCCGATCACCGGGGCGCTCGGTATCGGACCGATGCTGGCGACCATCGAGGGGCTGCTGGAGCCGGGCGGCGGCGGGTTGGCGGCCCTGGTCGGGGCGGTCGCCGGCGCGCTCGGCGGGGGCGGTGCCGGCGCCCCGCCGGTGCCGGCGCCGTCGCTGCCGCTGGTGGTGCTCGCCTGGAGCCTGGAGCGCATCGTCCCGGTCCGGGTGGACACCTGCACCATCCACGAGACCGGCTTCGACGCGTTGCTGCAGCCCGTGCAGGCCACCGTGGACCTGTCGCTGACCGTGCTGCGGGCCCGGGACCTCAGCGAGGAGATGAAGCTGGCGAACGTGCTGGCGACGGCCTACCAGGCGGTCCGTACCGCGAGCGCCACCGTCGGCATCGCCCAGGGCGTGGAGCTGATGCTGTGACCGGCCGGTACGCGGACCAGCCGCATCTGGACGTGCCGCAGGACGACGGCACGACGCGGCGGATGTCGACGCCCCGGATCAGCGTCGCGCCGCGGGCCGACGTGGTCTACCCGGCCCGGGCCGGTGACCGGCTCGACCTGCTCGCGGCGGCGGCGCTGAACGACAGCACCCGGTGGTGGGTGATCGCCGACGCCAACCCGGCCGCCGACGCGCTCACCCTGGAGGAGCCGGGGACGATGCTGGCGGTGCCCGATGCCTGAGACACGCACCGTGATCACGGTCGACGGCGCGCCGCTGACCGCGCACCAGCTGGAGCTGGTGCAGAGCGTCAGCGTCGAGGAGTCGCTCGGCGGCCCGGACAAGGCCAGCGTCACCGTCGCGATGGACACCGACAACCACAGCGCGTGGCGCAGCTCGCTGGACGCGCTGGTCGCGCCGGCCACCCCGTTCACCGTACGGCTGAGCCGCGGCGGGACCAGCTACGAGATCGACGCGCGCAGTGTCAGCGCGAACTGGAGCTTCACCCCGGGTGGGCTGTCCACGCTGACCGTGGAGGGCATGGACCGCAGCGTCGAGCTGGACCGCCGCGACGTGCAGCGGTTGTGGCAGGACACCACCGACGCGACGATCGCTCGGACGCTGTTCACCGAGCACGGGCTCGCCGCTCAGGTCGACGCCACCCCGGCCGGGACCGACTCGGCCACCTACTCGCCGCAGCAGGACGGCACCGACTGGGCGTTCCTGCGCGGCCTGGCCGGGCGCAACGGGTTCGACCTGCGCGTCGAGTCGATCGGCGGGGTGGTCACCGGGGTGTTCCAGCGGATCGACCCGACCGCGGCGGCGCAGACCACGTTGCGGCTGGGCTACGGCGAACTGGGCGGCCGGGCCACCGCGTCCGTTCAGCTGCTCGCCGGTCAGGAGGTGCACCTGACCCGCACCGTGCCGGGCACCACCGACACCGACGTGGCGAGCGACCCGGGCACCGGGCACGCGATGGGCCCGCGGTCGCTGGGCGGGGTCACCCTGATCCGTACCCACGCCGCGGCCGGCGTCAGCGCGCTGGACGCCCAGACGACCGCGACGGCGATGGCCGAGCGCAGCGCGTTCGGCGCGTCACTGTCCACCACGCTGACCGCACCCGACATGCCGCTGGTGCGCGGCCGGCGCACCGTCGCGGTCGCCGGGCTCGGGCCCACGCTGGACGGCCTGTGGCTGGTGAAGTCGGTGCGGCACACGATCACCCCGGGCGGGCACACGCAGGCGCTGGGCCTGATCCGCAACGCGCTGGGCAGTGGCCCGGCCGGCGGCGTGGCCGCCCTCGCCGCGGCGGTGGCGCTGTGAGCGCCGGCCGCGTCGGGCTGTTCCCGGCCACGGTGCACGACAACGACGACCCGGAGCAGAAGTGCCGGATCAAGGTGAACGTCCCGGAGTTGCTGGACGGCCCGACCGGTTGGTGCCTGCCCGCGCTGCCGTACGCGGGAGACGGGTGCGGCTTCGCACTGGTTCCCCCGGTCGGCGCGGCCGTGCTGGTCCAGTGGCCGCGCGGCGACCTGTCCGCGCAGCCGGTCTGGTCGGGCGCGAACTGGAGCGCCGGCCAGCCGGTGAAGGGCGCCGGGCCGAACACGGTCGTGCTGCTCACCCCGGGCGGGCACCGGCTCGAACTGTCCGACGACGACGGTGCGCTGACCGTCACCTGCTCGGCGGGTCCGGTCCTCACGCTCGACGGCGACGGCGTGCGGATCGACAACGGGTCGGGGGCGACCATCGTCATGCAGAACGGGCAGGTCGACATCAACGACGGCGCGCTGGTGGTGAAGTGACGTGCCCGGCCACCTGCTCACCACCGCCACCGTGGCGACCTGCCCGCACGGCGGGTCGGCGAGCTTCACCGCGAGCCAGTCCCGGGTGCTGGCCGACGGGGCGCCCGTGCTCGTCGTCTCCGACAGCACGACGATCACCGGCTGCCCGTTCACGGTCGGCAACGTGGCGAGCCCCTGCACCACCGTGCGGTGGCAGTCCCCGGCCACCCGGGTCACCGCCGGCGACCCGGTGCTGCTCGACAGCAGCGTGGGGCTGTGCCTGAGCGCGGCTTCCGCGCCGCAGGGCACGCTCCAGATCAGGTCGAACCAGTCAAAGGTGGAGGGGACATGAAGCGGTTCACCGCCCAGCCCTGGGCCGTCGGCGCCGGACGCCGGCTGGCCACCCGCTCCGCGCTGGAGCACCTGGACGACCTGGTCCGCCTGGTCCTGCTGACCGGGCCGAACGAACGGCTGCACCGGCCCGGTTTCGGCGCCGGGCTGGGCCCGTCGACGCTGTTCGAGCCGCTGTCGGCGGACCTGGCCGGCACCGTGCGGGCGCGGGCCCGGGGCAGCCTCAGCGACGCGCTCGGCGACCGCCTCGACGTGGTCGACGTGACCGTGACCGTCGCCGACTCGACGCTGTCCGCGCAGGTGGTCTACCGGCCCCGGCCGGCGGGCGAGACCCGCACGGTCACCCTCACCCTGCCGGCGGCGGCGCTGTGACCACCTACGACGCGTACACCCAGCCGCAGCAGCCGCAGGCCAGTGCGCTGCGGCGGCCGGAGGCGCTGTTCGCCGGGGGCAGCGTCATCGGGTTGCGCGCGGCCAGCGCGACCGCCTCGGGGACCACCCGCACGGTGTCGGTCTGGCTCTACGACGACCCGCCGGCCGGGTTGACCGCCGCCGGGCTGTGGTCGTTGCAGGGCCGCCCGGCGGTCACGGTCACCGGCCCGGGCACGATCGTCGCGGCGGGCACCGACCCGGACGGCAACCCGGTGCCCGCGCACGTCGACCTGCCGGTGCAGGCTCTCGGCGCGGCGCTGCCCGGCCGCGCGCCATACCGGCTGGGCGTCGACCCGACGGGCCTGGCCGGGCTCGGCCTGCAGGTCGACCCGCTGCGCCGGCACCTGCCCGTACGGCTCCGCCCGGAGTGCGGTGACGTGCCGGACTGCGTGCGGATCCCGGCGCAGCCCGCCCCGCTCACCCCACCCGACTACGACACCCTGGCCCGCGACTACGCGGGGCTGCGCGCGATGCTCCTGGAACGGCTGGACGTGCTCGCGCCGAACGCCGACCACTCCCCCGCCGACGTCACGATCACCCTCCTCGAACTCCTGGCGCACCTCGGTGACCTGCTGCACTACCGCCTGGACCGGGTCGCCACGGAGACCTGGCTGGGTACCGCCCGCCGCCGGGCCAACGTCACCCGCCACGCGCGGCTGGTCGACCATCCGGTGCCCCCGGCGATCAGCGCCGCCACGTACGTCCAGGTGCGGCGGGCCCACCCGGACGCCGGACCGACCGACGCGAGCTTCGTGGTCCAGCCCGGGGACACCGCGACCGACGCGGCCGGCGACCCGGACCGGTCGCCCGACGCCGCGCACTTCACCCTGGAGACCGACGCGCCGGTCACCGTCTTCGCGTCACACGCCGAGGTGCCGCTGCACGACTGGACCGAGGTGGACGCGGCCCTGACCGTCGGCGCTACCAGCGCGGTGCTGGTCCGCCCCCGGCCGGCCGACGGCACCCCGCTGGCAACGTGGTTGCCGGTGGGCTCGCTGCTCGCCTTCGAGGTGGTCGCGCCCGGCCCGCCCGGCGCGCAGCGGGACTGGGCCCGCCGGGTCGCCGACTGGCCGCCGGACGACGGTGGCGGCGGGCAGATCCGCCTCCCGCTCGCCTCGTACCCGGCGCAGGTGGTCCGGGTGACCCACGTGGTCGAGATGACCGACCCGCTCTCCCCCGGCCTGCCGCTGGTCCGGGTGTTCTGGGACACCGCCGACGCGCTGGCCCGGCCGGTGCCGGTCAGCGTGGACCAGTCGGGCGGCACCCCTCGCGTCGGCGTAGCCCGGCTCGGCGTGCTGCCCGCCCACCACGGCCTGCTGGTCGACGGTCCGGCGGCGGTCGCACCGCTCGACCCGCTCACCGGCGGTCGCCCGGACCCGGACCGCGAGCGGGTCGCCGACTACCTGCTCGTCCGTGCCGGGCCGGCGGGCCTGTCCTGCGCTCCGGGCGGCCGGCCGTGGCGGCTGGACACCCGGGTCGCGCTGCCCAGCGGGGTCACCGTCGGGGCGACCCGGGTGACCAACCTGCTGCGGGCGACCGCGGAGGGGTTCAGCGTGGTGGTCGACCACGACGACGACCACCCACCCCGGTTGCGGTTCCGCACCGGCGTGCTGGGCGTGGTGCCACCGACGCAGTCGACGGTGACGGTGCGCTACGAGGTCGGCGCCGGCCCGGACGGGCTGATCGCGGCGAACACGCTGGCCCGTCTGGTGCGCACCACCTCCCCGGCCGGGCAGCCGTGCGTCTGGGCGGAGGCCGGCGCGGGGGTCACCGCGCGCAACCTCACGCCGGGCGTGGGCGGCGCCGCCGCCGTGCCGCTCGACGACGTACGCCGGGACGCCCCGCAGGCCTACGCGGCGGTGCCCCGCCGGGCGGTGCTGGCGAGCGACCTGCCGCCGTTCGCGACGCAGGTCCCCGGGGTGGCCCGGGCGGCGGCGAGCCGGTCGTGGTCCGGGTCCTGGCCGGTCGGGCTGGTCGCGGTGGAGTCGGCGACCGACCGGGACGACCCGTCGGTCGACGCGGCGGTCGCCGAGGTGATGGACGCGGTGCGGATGGCCGGCACCGAGGTGGTCGCCCTGCCGGCGGCCCCGATCGGGCTGCTGGTCGCGGTGACGGTGTGCCTGACCCCGGGGGCCGATCCCGCGCTGGCCCGGCTGCGGATCCTGGCGGCGCTGCGCCCCGGCCGGCCGGGGGCGGTCTTCTCCGCCGCCGCGCACCCGCTCGGCACCTCGGTGTACGTGTCGACGGTCGTCGCGGCCGTCGCCGGGGTGCCCGGGGTGGACGCGGTGCGGGTCACGGAGGCACGCCGGCTGCCCGAGCCGGCCGGGACCTACCACGAGGTGCTGGTGGTCGGCCCGGACGAGATCGCGGTCTGCGACGACGACGCCGCCGCGCCGGACCGGGGCCGGATCGAGCTGTCCGTGGAGGGGGGCCGATGAACGCGCCGGAGCCCCGTGAGCTGACCCCCCGCCCGGACCCGCCGCCCGGGTTGTCCCGGCTGCGCCGTCGGCTCGCCGACCGGCACGACTTCCGCGACGCGCTGCTGGCCGGGATCGCGGGGGTGACCGGGGCGGACGGCGCCGGCCCGCTGGGCGCGCGGCTGGACGTGGCGGGCGACCCGGCCGTGGTCACCGCCGCCGAGCTGTGGTCGCGGGTCGCCGACTCGGTCGCCGCGTACACCGAGCTGACCGCGGGCGAGCGGTACCTGGGCACCGCGCAGGACTGGACGGACCTGCGGCGTACCACCGACCTGCTCGGCCATCGGCCGACGCAGCGGGCCGCCGCGCGCGGCTGGATCCGCTGCACGACGGACTCCGGCGCCAGCCCGCTGGTCGCGGCCGGCACCCGGGTGCAGGCGCCGGGCACCGCCACGGCACCGGCGCAGACCTTCGAGGTGGTCACGGACACGCAGCTGCGCGCCGACTGGGCCGACCTCACCGTCACCGCCGTGCCGGCGCCGCAGCCGCCGCCGGGCCGCGCGCTGCGGCTGCTCACCGATCCCGGCTTCACCGCCGGGGACCGCGTCGCGCTGGTCGCCGAGAAGCCCTCGGGGTACGTGCCGATGCCGTCGACCTGGTGGGACTGGCTCGGCTGGGTGTCCGTCGTCTACACCCTGTACGCCAGCAACCTGTCGCTGCGCGCCGTGGTGACGGTGACGAAGCGCTCCGACGACCTGGGCGCGTTCCTGGTCACCACCGACCGGGTGCTCACCGGGCTGCTGGCCCCGGCCGCCGGCACCACCTACGCCGCCTACCGGGTCCGGGCGAAGCTGGCGCTGGCGCACCGGCTCAGCAAGCTGTCCTACGTCGACTCCGCGGGCACCGCCGCGACGGCCGCCGTCAGCTACCCGGGCGAGGCCGCGGCGGTGGGCTCCGGCCACCTGCTGGTGACCGACGCGGGCGCGGCCAGCCCGGGCATGAACATCCTCGTCGCCAACGCGTACGGCGCGTTCGTCACCACGGTCAAGTCGGTGTACGGGGTGGACTGGTCGGTCGCGCCCGGCACGAGGCACCACGTCGGCCGGATCGAGCTGACCGACCCGCTGCCGCCGGCACAGCGGGACGACGACATCGAGATCATGCTCGTCGATCAGCGGGTCGTCGCCCAGCACCACGAGCTGCCGCCGCTGGCTCCCGGCGGGACCCGCCTGCGGGTGCACCCCCGCCCCGCCGAGGTGCCCACCCGGATCGCCGTGCGGACCACCGCCGGCTGGGAGCTGGCGGACTGTTCCCGGGACGCCGGCGACACCAGCGGCGACGTGGGCGGCATGCTCCTCGTCCTGGGCGCCGGGCTCACCGGGACGGCCGCGAAGGCCCCGGCGACGGCCAACCTGGTTTCCGTCCGGCACGGCGAGACGCACCGCGGGCCGCTGACGGTGGCCGGCGGTGGCACCGTCGTTCCCGGCCCGGTCACCGCCGACGTCGACCCGTCGGGCCGGGTCACCGACAGTCTCAGCGTCCGCGTCGACGGGGTGGCGTACGACGAGGTCGACAGCCTGTACGGGCGGGACCCCGCGGCACCGGTGTTCACCACCCGGCTCGCCGCCGACGGCCGGCTCGTGGTCCGCTTCGGCGCCGAGGCGGCGCGCGGCGAGGTGACGGCGACCTGGCGGGTCGGCGGCGGCCTGGTCGGCGAGCTCGACGCCACCCGGATCGACACCCTGCTGGGCAGCGTGCGCGGCCTCCGGAAGATCGCCGGGGTGGGCCGGACCACCGGTGCCGCCGACCAGGAGGACCCGCTGCGGATGCGGCGGGCCGCCGCGGCCCGGGTCCGCGCGCTGGACCGCGCCGTGTCCCTGGACGACCTGGCCGACCTGGCGCTCGGCGTGCCCGGGACGAGCCACAGCGTGGCCTGGCGGGGGGCGGGCCCGGCGGGCTGCCCCTGCGGCGGGATCGGCCTGCACGTGGCGTCGCTGCGGTTCGGCGACACCGGGGTACGCGCGCCGCTGGCCACCGAACTGGCCACGCTCGCCGGCTACCTGGATGCCCGCCGGGACACCTCGGTGGGGCTGTGCGCGTGCGCGGGCGTACCGAGCGCGCTGACCGCCACGCTGACGGTGAGCGCCGACCCGCGCCGCGACCCGGCGACGGTGCGGGAGGCGGTCCGCGCGGCGCTGCTCGACCCGGCCGGCCCGCTCGCGCCCCGGCCACGCGACCTCGGCGTACCCGTCGACGCGAGCGACGTGCTGGCGGTGGCGCAGGCGGTCACCGGGGTGGTCGGCGTGGTCGCGCTGTCGGTCACCTCGGGCGTCCGCGCGCCGTCGGCCGCCGAGGCGGCGATCGGGCGCACGCCGGCCGAACGGTACGAGCTGCTGAGCGTGACGGCGGTGACGGTGCAATGAGCGAGCGATTTCTGCGCATGGTGCCGCCGGCGCTGCTGGCCGCCGGGCCGGACGGCGCCGACCCGCCGCTGCTCGCGCTGCTGACCGCGCTGGAGGAGCAGTGGCTGCTGCTCGCGGCGGACGTCGACCGGGTGCTCGACGACGCCTTCCCGGACAGCGCCGCGGACTGGGCCCTGCCGTACCTGGGCGCGCTGCTGGGGTTGCCGCCCGACGCCGACCGGCGGGAGATCGCGTACGCGACGGCGCTGCGCCGGCGCAAGGGCACCCCGGCCGCCCTGGAGGATTTCGCCGAGGTGGTCACGGGCTGGTCGGCGCGGGTGCGCGAGGGCTGGACGGCGACGGTGTGGTGCCAGCAGCTGCGCCACCCGGTCCGGCGGACCGCCTCGCTGGACCTGCGCCGGGGCGAGCACCTGCTGGCCGGCACCGGGCTCGACCCGGCCCGCCGGTCGGTCACCCCTGGCGGGTCGTACCACCCGGCGGCGGCGACCGTGCAGGTCTTCCCCTGGCAGGTCCTCGGCTACGACCAGGTGGAGGTGGCGCCGCTGGGCGGCGGCCGGTTCGCGCTGCACCCGCTGGGGGTGAGCGCGCCGCTGTACCTGCGGCCGCGGCCGCTGGAGATCGCCAGCGACGCCGAGGACGAACGGCCGCCCGGCCGGCCACCCGTCCCGCGCCGCCCGCGCGCGCCCGGTGAGCTGCCGGTACGCGCCACCTGGCGGCTGATCGACGCGCTCGGCGAGGTGAGCTACGGGCCGGTGTGGACCCTCGCCGCCGACCATCCGCTCACCGGCGACGGGCCGGCGCTGCTGGAGCTGACCGTGGACGGCGTGCCGCTGCCCTGGGCGAAGGTCGGGCTGACCGCGCTGCCGCCGGTCGGGTCGCCCGCCGCCCCGGCGGGGACGGTGCTGGTCGACCCGTACCGGGGGGTGGTGAAGCCGGCCGGGGACGTGCCGGGCACCCTGCGCGCCACGTTCTACCGGGCCGTGCCGGGCCGGCTCGGCGCGCTGGCCAGCACCGCCGAGACGCGCGACGACGCGCAGGTGGTGATCGTCGTCGACCCGTTGGCGGGCCCGCACCCGGCCGGGCAGATCGTGGTGCCCACGCTGGGCGCGGCGTTCGCCGCCGCCACCGCGGCGACCGGCGGCCCCGGCGAGCCCGACGCCCCGCAGATGGAGATCCGGCTGCTCACCAGCGACCGGCTCGCCGCCCCGGCCGCCCCGGTGACCGGTGCGCCGACGTTGACCCGGTGGCGGGTCGTCGCGCCGACCGGCTGCACCCCGGTGGTCACCGGGGACCTGTCCCTGGACCTGGCCGACGTGCAGGTCGAGCTCTGCGGGTTCCTGCTCGCGGGTGCGCTGCGGCTCGGCCCGCAGCTGGCCGGCGTCGACCTGATCGGGATGACCTGCGACCCGACAACCGGGGAGGGGATCGAGGTGGACCCGACGGCGTGGACGGTCCGGCTGACCGCGACGCGCTGCCTGCTCGGCCCGGTCCGCGCGGACCTGTCCGCGTACCCGATCCAGCTGACCGACTGCGTCGTGGACGGGCGGGGCGCGGCGCTGATGCCGTGCGGCGGGGACCCGGGCGGCGACCCCGCCCGCGCCGCGGTCGCCGCCGCCGACCGGTTCCCGCCCGACCTCGCCGCCACCGGGGTCACCTTCGTCGGGCCGGTCGGCGCCGACGAGGTGTGGGTGACCGACTGCCTGTTCACCGGCGGGCTGCGCACCACCGTCACGTCGACCGGCTGCGTGCGCTACTGCCACCTGGGCGAACACGACTCGCCACAGGCCCACCCGCCGGCCTACCACTGCCTGACCGGGCCGTTGCCGCGCTTCGGCGGGATCGGCTTCGACTCGGCCGGCTACTACGCGCCGCTGGTCGACGCCCCGTCGGCACGCCCGTCGCCGCCGCTGCTCACCGGCGCGAGCGACGGCGGCGAGATCGGCGCCTACCACCACGTCCGGCGGGGCCCGCTGGCCGTTCGGCTGGCGCAGCGCCTGCCCGAGATGACCCCGTTGACCGTGCATCCGCACCTGAGCGTCGCGCACCCGGAGGAATGACATGACCGGAGACGTCACCAGCGTCCCGTTGCGCGCCACCGACCGGTGGACCGCGGCGCTCATGCAGCAGGGTCGGGTGCTGCTGGACACCGACTGGAACCTGGTCGTCGGCGGTCCCGCCCGGGACGCCCGGCAGCTCGCCCGCGACGCGATCGGCCCGGCCGGCGTGCCGGCTGGCAGCACCGCCTTCAAGGTGGACTTCGTGGGTGACACGCTGACGGTCCGCGCCGGGACGATGTGGATCGGCGGGCTGCTCGCCCGCAACCCCACCGACCTGGCGTACGCGGCGCAGCCGGAGATCGCCGCGCTGCCCGCGTCCGGCCTGGTGAACGTCCATCTCGACGCGTTCGTCGAAGAGGTGCAGGCGGCCGAGGACCCGGACGGTCTGCTCGACCCGGCCCTCGCCGGGGTCGACACCACCACTCGGACCCGGGTGGGCTGGCGGGTACGCGCCACCGCCACCACGTCCACCGCCTGCACGGTGCCCGGCCCGTTCGCGCCGGTGTCCACGGGACGGCTGGACGTGTCGCGCACCGCCGCGCCGGTGTCGGCCGATCCGTGCGCCCCGCCGGACGACCCACGCAGCAAGCTGCCCGACGGGCTGCTGCGCATCGAGGTGCTCGACGCGGGCACCGAGAAGACGGCCCGCTTCGCCTGGTCGTACGTCAACGGCAGCGACGCGGTGGCGGCGAAGGTGGCCGGCACGGCGGTGACCCTGGCCCCGTCGCCCGCGGTGACGTTCGCCCCCGGCGACCTGGTCGAGGTGTCGACGCTGGCGCGGCGGGCCGACCGGCGCAACCACGGCGCGCTGTTCACCGTGGCGGCGGTGGCGCCGTCGGCCGGGGGTGACACGGTCACCCTCGGCGCGGCCAGCCCGTTGGCGGGCGACCCGCCGGGCACCTGCCTGCGGCGCTGGGACGGCCAGGTCGTCGGCGCGGCCGGCGAGGTCCCGTTGACCCTCGGCGGCGCCGACGTCGGCATCGCGTTCACCGCGCACCCCGGCTCCTACCAGGTCGGCGACTGGTGGGGGGTGCGGGTACGCGGCAGCGCCGCGGACGCGGTGGAGACGTTGACCGACGCCCCGCCCGACGGCGTGGTGCACGCCGTCGCGCCGCTGGCCGTGGTGGATCTGACGAACAAGACCGTGCTCACCGACTGCCGGCCCGCCTTCCCGCCGCTGACCGGGCTGCGCGGCGGCACCTGCACGGTGACCGCGTTCCCGGGCGACGACCTGCAGGCTGCCCTGGACGCGTTGCCCGCCACCGGCGGCGAGCTGTGCCTGGCCGCCGGGACGTTCCGGGTCGCCACCCCGCTGACCGTCAAGGGCAAGCAGCGGGTGGTGATCACCGGGGTCGGACCGGCGACGGTGCTGGCCGGCGAGAAGCACGAGGCGGTCCTGGTCGCCACCCGCTGCCCGGACATCGAGGTCACCCGGCTGCGGGTGGAGGCCGGCCTGCCCCCCGGCACGCCGCCCGGCGAGGAGCACCTGCTGGGCGCCCTGACGTTCCTGGGCTGCGACGGGGTGCGGGTGCGCGACTGCGAGGTGTGGTGCCCGGACTCGCCCGGGAGGGCGCAGTCGGGCATCTACGCGGCGCCCGACCCGGAGGGCGTGCGTCCGGGCGTGGTGGAGGTGCGCGGCAACCGGTTGGAGATCGGCGACCAGCAGGCCGGCGTCGTCGTCGCGTCGGCGACGGAGAGCACGGTGGTGGACAACACCGTCGTGCTGGCGGCGGGCAAGGCGTCCACGGTGGTGACCCGCCTGGTGGCGCGCGAGCTGGGTCGGTTCGTCGCCGGCCACCTGACCGTCGATCCGCAGGCCACCCGCGGCGCGGCGGTCGAGCTGGTCGACGAGCGCACGGTACGGATGGACGGCCCGACCCCGCTGCGCCGGCTGGCCGCCGACTGGGCGAAGGCCACCTCGGCACGACGGCTGGCGTCGGCCGCTTCGCTGCGCCAGGGGCTGGCCCGCTTCGTCGCGGCGAGCGCCGCCGAACCGCACCAGGCGGCGGTCGGATCGGTCAGCGGTCGGTTCCTCGCGGCGGCGGTGAAGGACACCCGCGCCGTCGGGCAGGGCATCGTGGTGGCCGGCGACCGGGCGAACCTGGTCCGGGTCGAGGGCAACGAGGTGACCGGGGCGTTGCAGGGCGTCCACGTGGCGCTGCGGGCGGCCGGCGGGGGCCGGCGGGTGCTCGGCCAGGTGGTGATCAGCAACAACACCGTGTCCTGCGCGGTCCCGTTCTTCTGGGGCCGCCAGCGGCACGCCTTCCACGTGGGCGGCTTCACCAGCCTCACCATGGTGGACAACCACGCCCGGTTGCAGCGTACGGGCGACCAGACCGACGGCACTGTGGTCGACGCGGTGCGGATCATCGGCCAGCTGGGCGCGTTCCTGCAACTGCGCGGCCTGGACGCCTCCGGTCCGTTCCGGGCCGGTGTCGTGCTGCGCGACGAGGGGCCCACCCAGCGGGTGTCGCTGCGCTACGTCAGCGACGTGCTCAACCCGCTGGGGGTCGGGGTACGCGTCGAACAGGGGTCGTTCCTGCTGGACCGTTGCGTCCCGTGACGGGATGGAATATCCTCATAGGTCCAGGCATACGACAACCCGCGGTAGGGACAGCCGAGGCCTTGTGTCATGGATGAGGGGTTCGACACCCCGTATGGCTGGACAGCACGGACGAGAAGGCGTCGACAAGGTCGACGCCTTTCGTCTGCCCCGGATCGGTGGCCCACCGGCCGGCGACGGAGCCCCGCCGGTGGCGGCGCTCCGCCCGCTCAGGGTGTCAACGGGTGTCGGGCGAGAAGTCGAGGCCCTCGTCGTTGAGTTGATGCCGGACCACGAACGCCTCCACGTCGTCGGTCGGCCAGACCGACCCGTGCCGCCGCAGCGCCTCCAGATACTGCTGGTTCTGCGGCGCATCGGTCAGAATGAGGTTCCCGCCGTCCTTGGCCAGCCAGGGATTGTCCGACAGCCGTACCCGATGTTCGAGGTTCAGCGGTTCGAACACGCTCGTGCCGTCCGGGCGGACCACCCTGACCCGTAGCGTGCCGGTCGGGTTGAGTTCGGCGTCACCGGCGGCGACGAGCTGAGTCTCGATCGCCTGCAGCGCCGGGTCGGCCCGCAGCCGTCGCATCACCTTGCGCTGGAGGCCGCCGAAGTCGGCGCGGGCGAGGTCACGTGCCTCGCGCAGGATGGCGACCGCCCGAGCCCGCTGCTGCGGGGTCAGGGTGGGGGCGTCGCCCACCTCGGTGCGCAGGGTGTCGAAGTCGACGCGGAGCTGGGCGAGGCGGGCCCGCCGTGCGGTGGGCCGCTCGGCCGCCACGACCCGCGCCACGATCGCCGGCAGCCGGTCCGTCGCGAGCTGCTCGTAACGGGCGACGAGGGCGGGATTCGCGACCTGGACGGCGCGGGTCTGCCCGGTGATCGTCACCGTGGTCTGCTGGGCCTGCTGCGCGACGGCGACCGCCGTCGCCTGCTGCACCGGCGCGGTCACCTGCTGCGGCGCGGTCACCTGCTGCGACGTGGTCACCTGCTGCGACGCGGTCACCTGCTGGGTCGGGGCCTGGGTCTGCTGCTGCACCACGGCCTGCTGCTGCGTCGGGGCCCGCTGGACGAACCCGGCCGCGCCGTCCCGCACGACGATCGAGGTCGGGGCGGGCGACTCCCCCATCCGCAGCGACGGCCCGACGTCGGCCAGGCCGAGCATCAGCGCGCCCGCGTACGTCCGGGTGGTGCGCATGAACCCCCGGCCGAGCTGGAACGCGCGCTGCTGGGCCGGGGTGACGCCGATCGGCTGTCGGCTGGCCAGCGCGCCGACGGTGATCCCCAACGCGCCGGACTGCGCCGTCTGGCTCCAGTCGCCGCCCGACTGGACGTACGTCGCGCCGGCGCCGGCGACGCCGGGCAGGCCCACGCCGACACCGAACCGGGCGGCCGGATTGGTCAACCACTGGGAACCGGCACCTGCCGCGCCGCCGAACGCGCCGAGCCCGAGGCCCCACGCGCCGGAAGTCAGCACGTACCCGGCCCGGCTCTCCCCTTCCGGCACGTCGCTCAGTGCGGCGCCGGTCATCGACCCGAGCGCGTTGCCGCCGCCCCCGGCGAGCGCGCCGCGCCACAGCTGCCCGCCACGGGTCAGCCCGGCCGCGCCCAGGCCGAGGTTGCGGGCCAGCCCCAGGGTCGCCCCGCCACCGACCCCGATCGCGATGCCCTGCTCGCCGACGCGTCGCCCCTCGCTGAGCCCGGTCCGCAGGGCCGCCTCGCCGCCGTGGCCGGCGACCAGCTCGCCGCCCGCCCCGCCGGCGAAGCCGAGCACGAAGCCCTCGCCCCCGACGACGACGCCGGTGCCGGCCGCGGTCATGCCGGTGGCGAGGACGCCGGTGGCGCCGGTCCCCGCGACGCCGGCGGCGACCACCGGGGCGGCGAGGATCGCGCCGATGGACAGCGCCACCGCGAACGCCAGGTTCCGGGTGATGGTCAGCCCGGTGACGATCGAACCGGCCGCCGAGATCGCCCGGTCGATGCCCGCCAGCACGATGGTCTGCGCCCGGTCGGCCTCCGCCACGGCGGTGAGGACGGCGTCGGCCATGTCGCTGAGCGAGCCGCGTCGCTGGGCGCCCCGGTAGCGACTCAGCGCGGCCTGGGAGTCCATCAGCGGGCCGAGCATACGGTTCTGGACGTCGACCGGTTCCTCGCCGCTGACCACGCTGACGAGGAAGCCGACGACGTACTGGTCCTCGTAGTTGAGCCGGAGGTGCTCGCTCATCCGGAACTCGGTGCTGTCGTTCATGTCCCGCGCCCGACGCACCGCCTCCTGCAGCGCGGTGGTGACCTCGCCGCGCACCCGGTCGGCGAGCTCCTGTGAGAAGACGAGCATCTCGCCCTCGTGCATGACGTACGCCATGCCCGGCTGCTCCTGGTAGGGCCGGATCGACTCGATCAGCCGGATGTTCGCGAGCACGTCGGCCCGGTCCGCGCCGGCCGCCGGTGACAGGGCGCGGGCCAGTCGCTGCTGCTGCCGCTGGGCGCTGGCCCGGCCGAGCTCCGCGCCGAGGCCGGGCTCCAGGACGGCGAGTTCCTGCCGCAGGGTCGACCGGTCGTCCCGACCCAGGTCGGGGCGCTGCAACCAGGCGGTGATCCGATCCACCTCGGTCCGGATCTCGGCCGGGTCGGTGAGCTGCTCACTGGTGCGTTCCCGCAGGACGCGCGGCATCTCCGTCTGCTCGGGCAGCTCCGGCTGGGGCTGCGCCGGGCCGGCCCGGCGGCGGCCCCGGCGTCGCGGTGGCGGCCGGTCGGCGGCCCGCATGGCGGCCTGTCGACGGGTGATCTCCGCCTCCAGGGCCGCCTTGGCCTCCATCATCCGGTCGGTCTCCTCCGTGCCGACGATCTGCCGACCGAGCCACTCGTCGACGGCACGCAGCTCGTCCAGCAGCTCCGTGAAGCCGTAGTGCCGGATGTCCGGGGTGCTGTGCAGCCAGTCCTCGGCCGCGAACGCGACGTAACGCGTGCGGGTGCTGCGCAGCGGCCCGAGGGCGTCGAGGTCGCGCGCGGCGTGGTGCGCCTGCGCCTCCGCGTCGGCCGGCGGGGCATCGCCGTCGCCGGACTGCTGCGCGGCGTGGATCAGCTCGTGGGTGAGCAGCGCGTCCGGGATCGCCTGCCCCGGCCCGACCGCGATCCCGATGTCCCGCCCGAGGGTGAACGCGGCGGCGCGGGCGGCCCGGGCCGCCGTGCGCACCCGCGGGCCGGTGTGCACCCGCACGCCGGCCAGGGCCATGCCGGTGGCGGCCTCGACGGTGGCGCGGACCCCTCCGTGGACGGGTCGGGCCAGGTCGGCGAACGCCCGCTCGAAGGCGACCCGGCCGAACTCGGAACCGGCGGCCGGCCGCGGCGACGTGGACGGGCACTGGTCGATGGCCGGGGCGGTCCTCGCCGCGGGCGGAGCGGCGCTCGGGGTGGCAACAGCATGGGTCTGGCTCACCGCGACTCCCATCCGTCCCTGCCCATCATGCCGGGGCACCGACCGTCGAACAAGGACTGTTCGGGCTGGTCGGATCGCATTTCCGACAGCTGGCCGGCGCCTCGGACAGGCGGCGGAAGGGGTGGCGCGGCTGCCGTGAGATCAACCCTCGGCACCCTTGACCGGGGGAGGTGACCGGCCTAGCTTCATCGATCAGGAAAGTTCCTTAACCAATTCCCCTCCGTCCTCGTGGGAGTGCCGATGCGAACATTCCGCCGCCGCCTCACCGCCCTCGCCGCCCTGGCGACCGCGCTGGTCGCCGTCGCCCCGCCGGCCGCGGCGAACGCGGGCGACCATCCCGGCCGGCCGGCCGGCTACCACCGGGTCGGCTACTTCACCCAGTGGGGCATCTACGGCCGGGCCTTCCCGGTGAAGAAGCTCGACACCTCCGGCGCGGCGAGCCGCCTCACCCACGTCAACTACGCCTTCGGCAACGTCAGCGAGGACGGCCGCTGCTACGTGGACGGTGGGCCGGGTGAGGGCGACGCCTGGGCCGACTACCAGCGCCCCGTCCCGGCGGACGAGAGCGTCGACGGCGTCGCCGACACCTGGGGCGAGCCGCTCAACGGCAACTTCGGACAGCTGGCCAAGCTCAAGGCCGCGCATCCCGGGCTGCAGGTGTTGATCTCGCTGGGTGGCTGGAGCTGGTCGACCTACTTCTCCAACGCCGCCCGCACGGACTCCTCCCGCAAGGCGTTCGTCGCCTCCTGCATCGACCTCTATCTCAAGGGAAACCTGCCGGTCCTGGACGGCGGCAGCGGCGGCCCGGGTGCCGCCGACGGCGTCTTCGACGGCATCGACCTGGACTGGGAGTGGCCGAACTGGCCGGGCGACTCGGACAACGTGATCCGTCCGGAGGACCGGGAGAACTTCACCAAGCTGCTCGCCGAGTTCCGCCGGCAACTCGACGCTTACGGCCGCAAGGCCCGCAAGCACTACGCGCTGACCGCCTTCCTACCGGCCAACCCGGCGGCCATGGACGCCGGCTACGAGGGTCGCGAAATCTTCCGGTACCTGGACTTCGCCACGGTGCAGGGCTACGACTTCCACGGCGCCTGGGACGCGGTGACCAATCAGCAGTCGGCGCTGCGCGTGCCGGCCGGGGCGCCGGACAGCCCGGACTTCTCCGCGGAGGTGGCGATCGACGGCTGGATCGCCCGCGGCGCGCCGCGCGGCAAGCTGGTCCTCGGCATCCCGTACTACGGGCGGGGCTGGACCGGTGTGACCGGGGGCGGGAACGGGCTGTTCCAGCCCGCAGCCGGGCCCGCGCCGGCCACCTTCGAAGCCGGGTACGAGGACTACCGGCGGCTCAAGACCCTGACCGGCGAAGGTTTCACCGTGCATCGTGACCTCCGCGGCGGGCACGCCTGGTTGTTCGACGGCACGACGTTCTGGACGTACGACGACCCGGCGGTGGTGCTGCAGAAGACGTGGTACATCCGCCGGACCGGCCTGGCCGGCGCGATGATGTGGTCGCTGGACGGAGACGATGACAACGCGACGCTGACCAGGACGATCGCCGTCGGGCTCGGCACGCCGTAGCAACGGCCGCGGCTGAAGTCGCCGATCCACCGAGCTGCGCCCACCGGGCTGTCGCCGACCGCACCTCGGCCGGCGGCAGCCCGGTTCGCCGTCCGGGCCCGCGACCCGGCACCGGCTCCGCCGACGCGCACCGTCCGCCCGTCAGCGCCACCACGGCCGGGCCGCCGCCGCGGCCGCCCGGGCGACCGGCCCGGCCAGATCCTCGCTCAGGTGGTCGATGCTGCGAATCCACTCGGCTGCCACCACGAGCGCCATCGCGGACCCGCCGGCCTCGTCGTCGGTGCGCCACTCGCGCAGACAGGCCCACACCGGCGCGTCCAGATCCGGCAGTGCGGAGCGGGCCGACGCGGTCGCGCCGCCGGCCAGTTCGCCGGCCAACCGCGCGAGGTCGCCGAGCAGGGCCTGCTGCGCGGATCGGACGGTCCCGGCCGCGTCCGGGCACCGGTCCGCCCGGTAACCGTGCTCGACGGCCGCTCTCTCCAGCAGCTGGGCCGCCATGGCCAGGTAGTTCGCGCCGGCCAGCAGCTCCACCGCGCTCGGCGGGTCGAGGTCGCCGCTCGGGCGCTCGGACAGGTAGTCGCCGAGCGCCAACTCGGCTCGGGTCCGGCTGCCCAGTGGCGCGGCCGCCGCTTGCGGTCGATCGGTGGCCGCGCCGGCGAGCAGCCGGTCGAACGCGTCCCGCAGCTGCCCGATGACGGCGCGGTGGTAGGCGGCCGCGCTCCGCACGAACTGCCGTCGCGCGCCGTGTGGCCACATCAGCAGGCTGAGCGCGACGCTGACGGCCACACCGACACCCACGTCGGCCAGCCGGATCAGGCCCAGACGCCAGCCCACCGGCGCGAGCAGGTTGAAAATGATCATCAGGTCGAGCGTGAAGGCGGCCTGGCTGAGCAGGAAGCGTTGGGAGCCGGCGGTGTATGCGGACAGGAACACCGCGGCCGGCAGGACCGCCCAGAGCAGCGCCGGGCGGCCCGTGGCCCCGAGCACCACGGCCGCACCGGCGGCGACGCCCACCAGGTTGCCCCCGATCGCCCGGGCCACCGACCGCGCGGTCCCCAGGGCGTTGGTCCGCAGGACCTGCAACGTGCCCAGTACCACCCAGAACGCGTGCGGCAGACCCAGTCGCCCCGCGAGCCACACCGACACCGCCAGACCCACTGCGACCCGCAGGCTGTCCCGCACCGCGGTCGAGCCCGGTGCCACGGACGAGGTGAACCACCGCAGCCGGCGACGGCGGGCCAGCCGGTCGGCCAGGCTTCCCTCGACCGGGAACCCCTCGGCATCGACGGCGCTCCCGGCCGCCACGGCGGCGTTCCCGCCGACCCGCGTCGACAGGTGCGCCAGCACGCGCAGCGTGTGGTCGACGGCCAGGGCGTCGAGGATCTGCTCGGCGGGCACCGGGCGGACCAGTGAACGTCGTGTCCAGCGCTCCAGCGCCTGCCGGTGCGCCCGCCGCCGCCGGTCGAGCGCGCCGACGTCTGCCGCCTCGGCACCCTCGAGGGCGGCGGCACTGCGGTGCAGGGCGTCCGACACCGCCACCACCAACGCGCCCTCGGTCCCGGTACCCCGCCGGGCGAGATGTTCCGGCCGGTACCGCGGACGACCGGCGACCCCCACGATCAACTGGAGGTCGCCGAGGAGAGCGGCGTAGGCACGCAGCCGGCGACGGGACCCGATCGACCGGCCCGCCGTGGCCGCGTACCGGCCACGGGCCGTTTCGGTCGCCCGCCCCGCCGCCTCCCGCAACCGGGGCAGCTCCGGATCGGCCGGATCACGGGCCATCGCGTCGACCAGGTTCGCCACCGAGCGGCACGCCGCACCGGCAGCCCGGTTCAGCGCCACCGGGCCGGCGTGGGGCAGCAGCAACAGGCCGGCAGCGGTCGCGGCGAGGCCGGCGAACAACCACCCCGCCAGGCGCATCGGGAGCTGCGCCGCGGCGGCGGGCAGCGTGACGGCCAGGACGAACGCGAGCAGCAGGCCCAGCCGCGCCGCACCGACGTGACCGCCCACCACCACGGCGAGGAAGGTGGCCACGAACGCCACCAGGAACATCACGGCGGGGACGGCGACCGACCCCCGGGAGACCAGGGTGCCCACGGCCACCAGCACCGCCCCGGCCGCGGTGGCGAGCAGGTAGGAACGGGCCCGCTCCCCGCCGGTACCGCCGAAGTCGCTCATGATCAGGAGGGCGAACCCACCGAAGACGGCGAACGTGGCGAAGGACTCATTGCCCACCACGTATCGCCCGAACGCCAACAGACCCGGCAGGACCACCGCGGCGCGAAGCGCGTCCCTGGGCACGCTCCGCTCGGGATCGGCCAGGATCGACACCAGTCGGCGCACGGCGCGACCCGCGCTCGGTCGCCCGTCCCGGGTCCCGCCCCGCTCCGCCCGCCCGCCGGGCCCTACCCCGGTCGCCCCGCCCCGGTCGCCCGGCCGGCCCGCCGTGTCGTCTCCGCGCACCCCGCCAGGCTCCGCCATGCAACCCCTGTAGCCAGCAACGTTCCCGCTACACCCCGGGGCGCGGAGACCTCGGGCGGCCGGCGGTCGCGGCGCTCCGGGCCGGTCCGCCGGAGGGCAACCACGTACCGGGTCACGGATATGACATCTGCGGCCGGAGAAATAGACGAACGTGCAATGCCTTCGGCCGAACGCATCGACGACCGGCACGATCCGTGGATTCCGCCGAAGATCACCGGTGCCATGATGTGAGCAGGCTGTCGCATCGAGTGATCTAGATCTGTCGCATGAACGGCAGCCCCGGAAGGCGGCCGCGGGTACGTTCCGGCATGCGGGGTCACCCCGCCGGCCGGTCGTGTTCACGACGCCCCGGACCGTACCAGCGGCCGGGCTCCACCAGGCCGCGCCGACCCAGGCAGACCAGCCGTCATCGACCGGTGACGGCGGCTGAACCACGAGCAACTGACGGCACCGGCCGACGTGCGGGGAATCCCCCCGGCCGGCGCCTGCACATAGGAGGCGGACGCGATGACCGACGTCCTGAGGTCCCGGCGAGTGACACCGGTCGCACGCCGCGACGGCTCAGCGGGCGCCCCCGCCGCGGCCTCGTACGAGCAACGCCAGATGTGGTACCTGAGCCGGCTCGAACCCGGGACGGCCGCCTACCTGGTGCCGCTGGCGTACCGGCTGCACGGGCCGCTGGACGTGGCGGCGCTGTCGGCCGCGCTCGACGCGCTGGTGGCCCGCCACGACGCCCTGCGCACCACCCTCGCGGACGTCCCGGGCGGGCCGTCCACGGCGGACGACGCGGCCGAACACCTGGTCCAGGTGGTCCACGAGCCGCGTCCGGGCCTGCTGCGGGTGCACGACCTGAGCGGGCTGCCCACCTGGCAGCGTGACCAGGAGTTGCAGGCCCGGATGCGCGCCGAGGCGCGCATCCCGATGGACCTGGAACACGGGCCGGTGGTGCGGGCCAGCCTGCTGCGCTGCGCGCCGGAGGAGCACGTGCTCCTGCTGACCCTGCACCACGTCGCCCTCGACGAGTGGTCCCTCGGCGTCCTGCACGACGAGTGGGAACGGCTCTACCGCGCACACCGTACGGGACGGCCGGCGGTCCTCGGCCCGGTCGAGGTCGACTACCGCGCCCACGCGGCGTGGCAGCACGACTGGCTCGGCGGCGCGCAGGCGGCCGCCCAGCGCGAGTACTGGCACGGGCAGCTCGCGAACGCGCCCGCCGTCCTCGAACTGCCCACTCGCGGGCCCCGGCCCACCGCACCGTCCGGCGCCGGGTCCACCCTGTCGCTCCCGCTGGATCTGTCCACGGACGCGCTGATGGCGCTGTGCCGGCGGACGGGCGTCTCCCCGTACATGGTCCTGCTCGCCGCGGTGCAGGTGCTGCTGTCGCGCTGGACGGGACAGCGCGACATCGTGGTGGGCACGCCGGTGGCCAACCGGCAGCGGCCCGAGACGCAGCAACTCGTCGGGCTGCTACTGAACACCGTCGCCATCCGCGCCCGGCTGCACGACGACCCGTCGTTCGAGACCCTGCTCGGACGGGTGCGCGGCGCCGTCCTCGACGGCCTGGGCAACGGGGAGCTGCCCTTCGGGACACTGGTCGAGTCGCTGCGCCCGGCCCGTCAACCCGGCTTCACCCCACTGTTCCAGGTGATGTTCGTGTACGGACGCGAGACGGCGCCCCCGCGCCTCGACGGCCTGGACGTCACCACGGTCGAGGTACCCTGCGGCACCGCCAAGTTCGACCTCACCATCTCGGTGCGGGAGAACGCCGACGGAGTGCGCACCGTGCTGGAGTACCGCACCGACCTGTTCGACGAGGACACCATGGTTCGCCTCGCCGGACACCTCCAGACGCTGCTGCGGTCGCTGGTGGCCGACCCGGGCGCACCGGTCGGCTCGGCCGCGATGCTCACCCCCGGCGAGTACCGGCAGCTCGTCGGGGATTGGAACCGCACCACCACCCCCACCGAGCCGGACGAACCGGTGCACGCGCTGATCGAGCGGCAGGCGCGCCGGACCCCCGACGGCGTGGCGGTGACCGACGGCGACACTGCGCTGAGCTACCGGGAGCTGCACCTGCGGGCTGAGGCGCTGGCGGAGACGCTGCGCGGACGCGGGGTCGGTACCGGCAGCCTCGTCGGAGTGCTCCTGCCGCGCGCGGTGCCCTTCGCCGTGGCGGTGCTCGCCGTGCTGAGGACCGGCGCGGCCTACGTACCGATGGATCCGGCCAACCCGCCGGCCCGGCTGCGGTACATGCTCGACGACGCGGCCACCCCGGTCGTGCTGACCTGCGCCGAGCTGGCGCATCTGGTGCCCGATGGCCGGGCGCTGCCGGTGCCGGACCCGGCCACCCCGCTCGCGGAGGCCGATCCCGGCCGCGCGGCCGGCGGTCCGGGTGGCGGCCCGCGACGCCGGCCACGACGCCGGCCGATGCCCTCGCCGGCGGACCTGGCGTACGTCATCTACACCTCCGGATCCACCGGACGCCCCAAGGGCGTCATGGTCACCCACCACGGCGCCAGCAACTACCTGCGCTGGGCGGCACAGGCCTACCGGCTGCGGCCCGGGGACACCGTCCCGCTGCACTCCTCGATCGGGTTCGACCTGACCGTCACCAGCCTGCTGGTCCCGCTGATCAGTGGGGCAACCGTCCTGATGATCGGCGAACACCTCGGCCCGGAGGCGCTGGGCGAGGCGCTGCGCCGGCAGCGGACACCGTTCGGGCTGGTCAAGATCACGCCGGCCCAGCTCGACCTCGTCAATCACCAGCTCAGCCCCGCCGAGCTGGCCGACCGCACCCGGTGCTTCGTCATCGGCGGGGAGAACCTGCGCGCCGACCAGGTGGCACGCTGGCGGACCCACGCGCCGGCCACCGCGCTGGTCAACGAGTACGGGCCGACGGAGACCGTGGTCGGCTGCGCCGCGTACGAGGTCGACCCGACCACGCCGGCCGACGGCTCCGTGCCGATCGGCCGGCCGATCGCCAACACCGAGCTGTACGTGCTGGACGGATGGCGCAACCCGGTCCCCGCGGGTGTGGTCGGCGAGCTGTACGTCGGCGGGTCCGGCGTGGCGCGCGGCTACCTGCACCAGCCGAGGTTGACCGCCGAACGGTTCGTCCCGCACCCGTTCTCCGCCGTCCCCGGCGCGCGCCTGTACCGCACCGGCGACCTGGTGCGGATGCGCCCGGACGGCAACCTCGAATACCTGGGCCGCACCGACAATCAGGTCAAGCTGCGCGGCTACCGGGTGGAGTGCGGCGAGATCGAGGCGGCCGTCCGACGGATCCTGCCGGACCGCGACGTGACGGTGCAGCTGCGCCGGGACGACCCCGACGACCCGCAGCTCGTCGCGTACGTGGCGGGCGGGGCGGCGTCCGGCCGCGACGCCACGAGCCTCCGGACGGCCGTCGCCGCCGAACTGCCGTCCTACATGGTCCCCGCCGCGTTCGTTCTCCTCGACGCGCTGCCGCTGACCGGCAACGGGAAGGTCGACGCCGCCGCGCTGCCCGCCCCCGGCCACGCGGACATGCCGCGGCAGCCGTCCGGGCCCCCGCCGGACCGGCCGGCGACGCCGCACCGGCCGGTGGCCGCCACCGCCGCCCCGCACCCGGTGCCGTGGGACGCGGCGCGGGTCCGCCTCGAGCGGCTCGTCGTGGACGTGTGGCGGGACGTGCTCGGCGTCGACCGGGTCGGGGTACGGGACAACTTCTTCGACCTCGGCGGCCACTCGATGCGCCTGCTTGCCGTCCTCGACCGGCTGCGCGCCCGGCTCGGCGACGTGGTCACCGTCACCGACCTGTTCCGGCACCCCACCGTCGAAGCCCTGGCCGGGCTGCTGACCACCGCCACCACCGGGGCGGCCGCCCCGTCCGCCGCGCGCCCCGCGCCGGCCCGCGCCGCCCGGCCGTCCGTGACCGCGACCGGCGACACCGGCCGGCCCGGCGGCCTGATCGCCGTCGTCGGCATGGCCTGCCGCTTCCCCGGCGCGCGGACCGTCGACGAGTACTGGCACAACATCCGCACCGGAGTGGAGTCGGTGCAGGAATTCAGCGTCGAGGAGATGCTGGCCGACGGGGCGGACCCGGCCCGGCTCGACGACCCGGCGTACGTCCGGGCCGGCACCTACCTGCCCGGGGTCGACCAGTTCGACGCGGCCTTCTTCGGGTTCACGCCCCGCGAGGCGCAGACCCTCGACCCGCAGCACCGGATGCTGCTCGAATGCGCCTGGCACGCGCTGGAGCACGCCGGCTACGACCCGTCCGGCCACCCCGGCCGGATCGGCCTGTTCGCCGGTTCGGGCCGCAGCACCTACCTCCTCGACCACCTGAGCAGCCACCCGGAGCTCGTGAGCACCATCGGCGAGCACCAGCTGTCCCTCGGCAACGACAAGGACTTCCTGCTCAGCCGGGTCGCCTACAAGCTCAACCTGACCGGTCCCGCGGTCACCGTCGCCACGGCCTGTTCGACCTCACTGGTGGCCGTGCACTTCGGCCGGCAGAGCCTGCTGACCGGCGAGTCGGACCTGGTCCTGGCCGGCGGGGTCAGCCTCTTCCCCGCGCAGCGGCGCGGCTACCTCTACCACGACGGTGGGGTGTACTCCCCGGACGGGCACTGCCGGCCGTTCAGCGCGGACGCGCGCGGCAGCATCGCCTCCAGCGGGGTCGGCATCGTCGCGCTCAAGCGGCTGGCGGACGCGGTCGCGGACGGCGACACGATCTACGCGGTGATCCGCGGCTCCGCCGTCAACAACGACGGCGCACGTCGCACCGGGTACACCGCACCGGGCGTCGACGGCCAGGTCGAGGTGGTCAGCAGCGCGCTGGCCGCGGCCGGCGTGGACCCCCGATCGGTGAGCTACCTGGAGGCCCACGGCACGGGCACGACCCTCGGCGACCCGATCGAGGTGACCGCGCTGACCGAGGCGTTCCGGAGCGGCACGGACGACCGGGGCTTCTGCGCCCTCGGCTCGGTCAAGGCCAACATCGGGCACACCGATGCCGCGGCCGGGGTCGCCGGGCTGATCAAGACGGTCATGGCGCTGTGGAGCCGTACGCTGCCGCCGACGATCAACATCGGCCGGCCCAACCCGGCCATCGACTTCGCGGACGGTCCCTTCTACCTCAACGACACCGCCCGCCCGTGGCCCGCCGACGGCCCGCGCCGGGCGGGGGTGAGCTCGTTCGGCATGGGCGGCACGAATGCCCACGTCGTACTGGAGGAGCCGCCGGGGACCACGGCCGCGCCGCCGACGCAACCGGCCACCGGGCCGCAACTGCTGGTCGTGTCGGCCCGCGGCGCCGCGGCGCTGGAGCGCCAGACCCGCGGGCTCCGCGACCACCTCGACGCGCACCCCGACCTGGACCTCGGGGACGTCGCGGCCAACCTGGGCCGGCGCCCGCCGATGACCCACCGGCGGTTCCTGGTCGCGACCGGCCGCGCGGATGCGCTGGTCGCGCTCGACTCGCCGCAGCGGCAGTTCACCGGCACCCAACCCGGCGGCCGGCGGCCGCTGGTGTTCGCCTTCCCCGGGCACGGCGCCCAGCACGTGGCGATGGGCGCCGGCCTGTACCGCGCGGAGCCGGCCTACCGGGCCGTGGTGGACGAGTGCGCCGAACTGCTCCGCGACGACCTGGGGCTCGACCTGCGCACGCTGCTGTGCCCGGCGCCCGACGGAGTCGAGCGGGCCGAACGGCTGCTCGCCCGGCCCGCGCTGATCCAGCCCGCACTGTTCGTCACCGAGTACGCGCTCGCCCGGTCGCTGCTCGGCCGGGGGGTGACCCCGGACCTGATGGTGGGGCACAGCCTCGGTGAGTACGTCGCCGCCTGCCTCGCCGGGGTCTTCTCCCTGGCAGACGCGCTGCGCCTGGTACGCGTGCGCGGTGAGCTGGTCGAGCGCACCCCGGCCGGGGCGATGCTCGCGGTGAGCCTGTCCGAGACGGCGGCGGCCGGGCTGGCGGCCGAGGGACTGTCGCTGGCGGCGGTCAACGCCCCGCAGCTGTGCGTGCTGTCCGGCGCTCCGGAGGCGATCGAGGAGCTCCGCCGGCGGCTGACCGGGGACGGCGTCGACTGCCGGCCGTTGCGGGTCAGTCGCGGCTACCACTCCGCCCTGCTCGATCCGGTGCTCGACGAGTTCGCCGAACACGCCCGCCGGGTCACCTACGCCGAGCCCGAGCGCCCCTACCTGAGCAACCTGACCGGCGGCCCGGTGGCCCCGGGACAGGTCACCGACCCGGAGTACTGGGTGCGGCACCTGCGGGAACCGGTCCGGTTCGCCGAGTCGGCCACCCTGCTCGCCGAGCAGGACGTGGCCCTCGCCGAGCTGGGGCCCGGGCACACCCTCGGCGGCCTGGCGCGGCTGGCCGGCCTGCCGCCCGGTCAGGTGGTGGCGGCGATGCGGCACCCGCGCGCCGACGCCGACGACCTCGCCACGATGACCGACGCGGTCGGCCGGCTCTGGCTGTCCGGCGTACCGGTCGACTGGACCCGGTGGCACGGCGGCCCGCGCCGCCGGCTGGCCCTGCCGGGCTACCCGTTCGAGCGGCACCGGTACTGGGTCGACGCGCTCGGGCGGCCGGACACGGCGGGCCCCGCGTCCACCACACCGGCCGACATCCCGGCCACCCCGGACGCGCCCGTGCCCGCCGACCCCGGCAACCGGCCGGCTGTCAGCACCGCCTACGTCGCCCCGGCCACGCCCGCTCAGGAGTGCGTGGCGCAGCTCTGGAGCGAGCTGCTCGGCATCCGGCCGATCGGCGCCCTCGACAACTTCTTCGAGCTCGGCGGGCACTCGCTGCTCGCCACCCAGTTCGTGGTGCGGTTGCGGGCCCGGCTCGGCGTGGCGCTGGCACTCGAGACGGTCTTCGCGCAGCCCACCGTCGCCCAGATCGCGGCGGCGCTGCCGGCGGGCGCCGCCGCACCCACCCCCGCACCCGTCGCCGTCGTCGAGCAGCCCGCCACCGCGCCGCCCGAACCGGCCATCCCCCGCGCCGAGCCGGGCGCCGGGCCGGCACCGCTCTCCTCCGGCCAGCACCGGCTGTGGTTCCTCGACCAGGCGTACGAGCAGAACGCCTACACCGTCAGCACGGCCCTGCTGCTGGACGGCGCCCTCGACGTCGACGCGCTGCGCGGGGCCCTCGCCGGGCTGGTCCGCCGGCACGAGTCGCTGCGTACCGTCTTCCCCCTCGGCCCCGGCGGCGACCCGGTCCAGCAGGTGCTGCCGGCGGGCCCGGTCGACCTGCCGATGGTGTCCGCGCCGGCCGACGGGGACGGCACGGGTCCACGCTGCATCGTGGAGTCGGCGGTCGCCGAGGCGGTGCCGCAATGGGTGCACGCGGCCCTGGCCGCCGACGTCCGGCGCGGGTTCGACCTGGCCACCGGCCCGCTGTTCCGGGCCGTGCTGCTGCGCATCGCCGACGACCGGCACGTGCTGTCGCTGACCATGCATCACAACGTCTCCGACGGCTGGTCCCTCGGCATCATCGCGAGCGAGCTGGCCACGCTCTACGACGCCGCGCTCGCCGGACGGCCCGCGCCGCTGCCCGACCTGCCCGTCCGGTACGGCGACTACGCGCGCTGGCAGCGCAGCCGGATGGCCGACCCCGACAGCGACGACCTGCGGTACTGGCGGCGGCAGCTGGCCGGGGTGGCGAGCGTCCTGGAGGTGCCCAGCGACCGGCCACGGCCGCCCGTGCAGACCTTCCGTGGCGCGGTGCGCACCCGGGTGCTGTCCCCGCGGACCGCCGACGAGCTGCGCCGGTTCAGCCAGGAACGCGGCGCCACCCTCGCCATGACGGTGCTGGCCGCGCTGAAGGCCCTGCTCTGGCGCTACACCGGCCAGCACGACATCTGCGTCGGCACGCCGGTCGCCGGGCGGGTCCGCGCCGAGCTGGAGCCGATGGTCGGCTTCTTCGTCAACATGCTGCCGCTGCGCACCGTGCTGGCCGGCGACTGGACCTTCGAGGAGCTGCTCGGGCAGGTCCGGCGCACCGCGCTGGGGGCGTACGACCACCAGGAGGTGCCGTTCGAACGGCTGGTGGACCTGGTCGACGCCCCCCGCGACCTCAGCCGCAACCCGCTGTTCCAGGTGATGTTCAACATGCTGAACGTGCCCGGGCGGGAACTGCGGGCGACCGGCGTGCGGATGGTCCAGTTCGCCGTCGAGCCGGGCATCGCCCAGCAGGACCTGGCGCTGTACGCGTACGAGGTGGACGAGGGGCTGCGGTTCCGGCTGGAGTACAACACCGACCTGTTCGACGCGGCGACCGCCGAGCGGATGATGGGCCATCTGGAGACGCTCCTCGCCGCCGCCGTGGCCGACCCCGACGTCCGGCTGGCGGACGTCGCCGTCCTCACTCCCGCCGAGCTGGCCGACGTCGCCGGGTGGAACGACACCGGCGCCGAACCCGGCTGGGGCCCGCAGGTCCGTCCCGGGCCGACCCTGGTCGAGCTGATCGGACACCAGGTGGCGGCCGACCCGGATCGACCCGCCGTGACGTTCGGGGCGACCACGCTCAGCTACGCCGAGCTGAACGCCCGGGCCAACCGGCTCGCCCACCGCCTCCGCCGGGCCGGTGTCGGCCCGGACAGCACGGTCGCGGTCTGCCTCGACCGCTCGGCGGAACTGCCGGTCACCCTGATCGGCGTGCTCAAGGCGGGCGGCGCGTACGTTCCGGTGGACCCCGACTACCCGGTCGAGCGACAACGGTACGTGCTGGCGCACAGCGGCGCCCGGGTCCTGGTGACCGAGTCGCACCTCGCCGACCGGTTCACCGGGTTCGCCGGCGAGGTGGTGTACGGCGGGGCGACGCCGGATGCGGAGCCGGACACCGACCCCGCGCCGCTGGCCGGGCCGGACCACCTCGCGTACGTGATCTACACGTCCGGGTCGACGGGCCGCCCCAAGGGGGTCCGGGTGACGCACAGGGCGGTGGTCAACACCCTGGCCGCGATGCGCGAGCGGCCGGGCCTCACCGGCGACGGCACCATGCTCGCGATGGCCAGCTTCGCCTTCGACATGTCCGTACCGGAGCTGTTCCTGCCCCTGGTGGTCGGCGCCCGGATGCTGCTGGTGGGGCGCGACGTCGCCTACGACGCGACCCGGCTGGCCGACCTGCTCGCGGCGGAGCGGGTCACCCTGGCCCAGGGCACTCCGGCGACCTGGCGGCTGCTGATCGAGTCCGGCTGGACGGGGCTGCCCGGCCTGACGGCGGTATGCGGCGGCGAGGCGGTGTCCGCGCCGCTGGCCCGGCAACTGGCCGAGCGGGTGGATGCGTTGTGGAACCTGTACGGCCCGACCGAGGCCGCCGTCTGGTCCACGATGGAACGCATCGACCCCGGCTTCACCCACCTCACCATCGGCCGCCCGATCGGCAACATGCGCGTCCACGTGCTCGACCCGCAGCTCTCCCCCGCCCCGGTCGGCGTCGTGGGCGAGCTCCACCTCGGCGGCGCGGGCCTGGCCCGTGACTACCACGGCGACCCCGCGCTGACCGCGCAGCGGTTCGTGCCGGATCCGTTCGGCGGCGACCGGCTGTACCGCACCGGCGACCTCGGCCGGCGGCTGCCCGACGGCCGGATCGAGTTCGTCGGCCGCAGCGACTCGCAGGTGAAGGTGCGCGGATTCCGCATCGAACTGGGCGAGATCGAGGCGGTGCTGCGCCGCCACCCGTCGGTACGCGACGCGGCCGTGGTGGTCCGCGAGGACGAGGCGGAGAAGGCGATCGTGGCCTACCTGACGCTGGCCACCGGGGCCGAACCGGGCGGCGACGCCGACGGGGACCGGGCAGCGACCCCGGACGTGACGGCCGACTTCGACGCCGAACCGGGGCCGTGGCGGACTTTCGCCCGGACCTACCTGCCGGACTACATGATCCCGTCGGCCTTCGTGGTGCTCGACCGCATGCCGCTCAACGCCAACCGCAAGGTGGACCGCGCGGCGCTGCCGGCACCCCGCCGCGGCCGGGCCGCGGCGGGCGCCGCAGTCCCGGACACCCCGCTGCGCCGGGCCCTGGCGCAGCAGTGGGCGGCGGTGCTCGGCTACGACAGCGTCGGCATCGACGACGACTTCTTCGATCTCGGCGGCGACTCCTTCAAGGCGATCAAGGCGCTGTCGGGGACCGACCCGGCGATCAGCGTCCTGGACCTGTTCCGCCACCCGACGATCCGGTCGTTGACCGAGCACCTGGACGCGACCGGGGGCTCCGCCGGACGGCTGCTGCACGAGCTGACCCCCGCCCGACCGGCGACGCCGACGCGGCTGACGCTGGTCTGCGTACCGTTCGCCGCCGGCAGCGCGATCACCTTCCAGCCGCTCGCCGATGCCCTCCCACCGGGCGTGGCCCTGTACGCCCTGGAGCGCCCCGGGCACGACCTGAACCGCCCGGACGAACCCCTGCTGAGCCTGGACGAGCTGGTGGACGGCTGCGTGGCCGAGGTCGTCGAGGGGATCACCGGCCCGGTGGCGGTGTACGGGCACTGCATGGGTGGCGCCGAGGCGGTGGAGCTGGGCCGCCGGCTGGAGGCGGCCGGGGTCGAGGTGACCGGGGTGGTCATCGGCGCCCACTTCCCCGGCCCGCGACTGCCCGGCCGGCTGTTCAGCTGGCTGCGGCGATGGTTCCCGACGGAGCGCTGGACGTCGAAGCGGCGGACGCTGGAGGCGCTGCGCGCGATGGGCTTCTTCACCGAGGTCTTCGACGAGCGCGAGAAGGACTTCGTGATGCGCGTGGTCCTGGCCGACGCCGCGATGGGCGAGGACTACTACACCGACGCCTACGCGGGCGGCCTGCCCGACAAGCTGTCCGCCCCGATCGTCTGCGTCGTCGGCAGCGGCGACCGGGCCACGGAGCTGTACCAGGAGCGGTACCTGGAGTGGGAGTTCTTCTCCGACCGGGTGTCACTGGAGGTCATCGAGGGCGCCGGCCACTACTTCGCCAAGCACCAGCCGGACGAGGTGGCCCGCATCATCCTGGCGAGCTGCGACCCGGCGGCCGCGCCGATCGCGGAGTCCCCGCCGGGGGACGACGTGCCCCCGGGGGCCGGGGTGGCCCCGCCCGCACCCGCCGGCCCGGAGCCGCAGACGCGTACGGCCGTCCCGACCGCCCGCCGGGCGATGCCCAGCCTCACGGTGTTCTACCTGGTCGCGATCGGCCAGCTCGTCTCGCTCATCGGCAGTGGACTGACCGGCTTCGGCATGAGCCTGTGGGTCTACCAGCGGACCGGGTCGGTCTCGCTGTTCGCCACGGCCACCGTCCTGGCCCTGCTGCCCGCCGTGGTCCTCTCCCCGGTCGCCGGCGCGCTGGCGGACCGGTGGGACCGAAGGCTGATCATGATCCTGGCGGACTGCCTGGCCGCCACCGGCACGGTGAGCCTCGCGCTCCTGCTGTGGTGGGGACAGCTCCGGCTGTGGCACGTGTTCACCGCCATCACCGTCACCGCGGTGGCGACCGCCTTTCAGCAACCCGCCTATCTGGCGGCCGTCACGCAACTGGTGCCGAAGCGGTACTACGGGCGGGCCAACGGCGTCGTCTCCCTCGGCACGGCGACGAGCACCGTGCTGGCGCCGCTGGTCGGCGGCGCGCTGGTGGTCGCGGTCGGGCTGCGCGGGATCGTCGTGATCGACCTGCTCACCTTCGCCCTCGCGGTCGCCGTGACGCTGTCGGTCCGCTTCCCCGACACCCTGTTCGTCAAGCGCGAGGAGCCGTTCCGGCAGGAGGTCCTGGGCGGCTGGCGGTTCATCGTCCGCCGGCACGGCCTGGTCGCCCTGGTCATCCTGGTCGCGTCGCTGAACTACTTCTTCGCCCTGGTCGAGGTCCTGGTCACCCCGTTGACCCTGTCGTTCGGGGACCCGGCGGTGCTCGGCCGGGTGCTCGCCGCCAGCGGGGTCGGGATGCTGGTCGGCGCGGTCCTGATGGGCGTGTGGGGCGGCACGGCCCGGCGTACCACCGGCATCCTGGGCAGCGTCGTACTGCTCGGCGCGTCACTGCTCACCGTCGGTCTGCACCCGAGCCCGCTGTTCCCCACCCTCGGCCTGTTCGGCATGGGCCTGGCCACGGCCCTGGTGAACACTCACTGGCTGGCCATCGTGCAGGCCAAGGTGGGGCTGGAGCTCCAGGGCCGGGTGCTGTCGATGGGCCAGATGCTGTCCTGGCTGATGGTGCCGGCCGGGTTCCTCAGCGCGGGCCCGCTCGCCGAGCACGTCTTCGCCCCGATGGTGTCCGCCGGCGGGCCGCTGGCCGCGGTGGTCGGCACCGGGCCGGGCCGGGGCATGGCCCTCGCGGCGATCGTGGCCGGGCTCTGCGCGCTCGCCCTCGCGGCCGCCGGCATCGCCTACGCCCCGATCCGCAACGTGGAGGACGAGCTGCCCGACAACGACCCCGGCCGGATCATCCTCGCCGACAAGAACCGCCTGCAGGAGGAGGCCGACCGGCAGCTCGCGCTGCTGCGCCGCGAAGGTGCCCGCCGATGAGCGCCCCCACCCGGTCCGCCGGTCCGACCCGCCGGGCCAGCGGCCGGCGCGGGACCGGCGGCGCCACCACCGTGGACTGCCTGCACCGGCTGGTGGCCGCGCAGGCCGCCCGAACCCCGGAGGCGGAGGCGGTACGGCACGCGGACCGCGCGCTGTCCTACCGCGAGCTCGACGAGGCGGCGAACCGGCTGGCCCGGATCCTGCTCGCCCGCGGGGTGACCCGGGAGGAACGCGTCGGCGTCTGCCTGCCGCGCACCCCGGAGCTGGTGGTCGCCCTGCTCGCCGTGCTCAAGGCCGGCGCCTGCTACGTCCCGCTGGACCCGGCGTACCCGCCGGCGCGGGTGGCTTTCATGACCGCCGACTCCGGTGTGCGACTGGTGCTGACCCGCGCCGACCTCGCCGACCGGTTCCCCGGCACGGCCGTGCCGGTCGACCGGCTCGACCGGGGCGGGGACGGCAGCGACCCGGCGGTGGCGGCGACCCCGGCGGACCTGGCGTACGTCATCTACACCTCCGGCTCCACGGGACGACCCAAGGGCGTGGCCATCGAGCACCGGTCGGCGTCGATGCTCATGCACTGGACCCGGCAGACCTTCGACGACACCGAACTGGGCGGCATGCTCGCCGCCACCTCCGTCTGCTTCGACCTGTCAATCTTCGAAATCTTCGGCCCGCTCTGCTGGGGCGGCCGGGTGCTGCTCGTCGACGACGTGCTGGCGCTCGCCGCCCCCGGGGCGGACCGGCTGCCCGTGACCCTGGTCAACACCGTGCCCTCCGCGATGGGCGAGCTGCTCACCGCGGACGCCCTGCCGGCGAGCGTGCGTACGGTCTGCCTGGCCGGCGAGCCGCTCACCGCCGCACTGGCCGCGCGGGTCTGGTCCCGCCCGCACGTCCGCCGGCTCTGCAACCTCTACGGCCCGTCCGAGGACACCACCTACTCCACCTGGGCCGAGGTGCCGCCGGACAGCGGCGACCCGCCGATCGGTCGCCCGTTACCGCAGACCCGGGTCTACGTCCTCGGCCCCGACGGGCGGCCGGTGCCGCCCGGGGAGGCCGGCGAACTCCACCTGGCCGGGGCCGGCCTGGCCCGCGGCTACCTCGACCGGCCGGCGGAGACCCGGGCCCGGTTCCGGCCCGACCCGTTCCGGCCCGGCGAGCGGATGTACCGCACCGGCGACCGGGTCCGGCTGCGGCCGGACGGCCAGTTGGCGTACCTCGGCCGGCTCGACGACCAGGTGAAGCTGCGGGGCTACCGGATCGAGCTGGGCGAGGTGTCCGCCCGCCTCGCCGCCCTGCCCGGCGTCCGGGAGGCGACCGCCGCCGTGCGGGACGGGCCCAGCGGGGACCGGCTGCTGGTCGGCTACCTGGTCGGCGAGCGCCGCGACGACGTACGGGCCCGGCTGGCGGCGGAGCTGCCCGCGCCGCTGGTCCCCGCGACCGTGGTCTGGCTGGACCGGCTGCCCACCCTGCCCAACGGCAAGGTGGACCGGTCCGCCCTGCCCGCGCCCGCCCTGGGCGACGCCGTCCCCGGGACCGGGCCGCTGCCCGGCACGACCGCGACCGTGGCGGCGATCTGGGGCGAGCTGCTCGGCGTGCCGGTCGCCGGCGCCGACAGCGACTTCCTCGCCCTCGGCGGCGACTCCCTGCTCGCGGTCCGCTGCGCCACCCGGCTGGCCGCCGCGACCGGCCGGCCCGTCCGACCGGGCGACCTCTTCGCCCACCCGACGGTCGCCGCGCTCGCCGCCCACCTCGACGCGCTGGCCGCCGACGCGGCGCCGGTCGCGGCGCCGGCCGACCCGACACCGGCCGGGCCCGCCCCGCTGTCGGCCGCGCAGACCCGGCTGTGGTTCCTGCACCGGCTCGACCCGGCCGACACCAGCTACCTGCTCGCCTTCGCGGTACGGTTCGCCGCGCCACTGGACCCGGACCGGCTGGCCCGGGCCCTGCACCGGGTGGTCGAGCGGCATCCGGCCCTGCGCACCGTCTTCCCGTCCGGGCCGGACGGCCCGGCGCAGCACGTGCGTCCGGCGGCCGGCCCGGCGCCGGCCGTCGCGCCACCCGAGCCCGGCACGCCACTCGACGAGCGGCTCGCCCGACTCACCGCCGAGGCCACCCGGGCGCCGATGGACCTGGCCGCCGGCCCGCTGCTGCGCGCCCAACTGCTGCCGGACACCACCGGGCGGGCGCAGGCGCTGCTGCTGGTCGTCCACCACATCGTCTGCGACGACTGGTCGTTCGGCGTGATCGTGCGGGACCTGGCCCGGGCGTACGACACCGAAGGCGACGCGGCGGCACCCGACGGACCCGCGGTCGGCCCGGCGGCGCTCGCCCTGACGCAGCGGGACTGGCTGGCCGGGCCGACGGGCCGGCAGGCGGTGGCCGACCTGCTGGACCAGCTGCGCGGGGCTCCCGACCTGCTCGACCTGCCCGCCGTCCCGCCGCTGCCCGGCCGGCTCGACCCGGCCGCTGCCGCCCCCGGTGCGAAGCCGCCGGTCACCGCCGGGGCCGGCGGAAAGCCGCCGACCGGAACACGGCCGGGCGGCCCCACGACGGCCGGCACTCGGGCCGGCGGCGGCCCGCCGTCCGGTGCGCGGACCGGTGCGATTGCGCCCGCACCGTCCGGCGCCGCGCTGCACACCACCGTGGACCCCGCCACGGCCGAGGCCGTGCGCGAGCTGGCCCGGGCCGAGCGGGTCAGCCTGCACATGGTCGGGCTGGCCGCCTTCGCCACCCTGCTCGGCACCGCCACCGGCCGCGACGACCTGCTGATCGGCGTCGCCTTCGCCGGGCGGACCAGCCTCGCCGCCGAGCAGAGCGTCGGCTGCTACGTCAACACCCTGCCGCTGCGGCTGCGCCCCGCACCCGACCGTCGCTTCGCCGAGCTGCTCGACGAGTCCCGCCGGGCCACCCTGTTCGCCGCCGCCCACCAGGACGTTCCCTTCGACCTGCTGGTGGATCGACTCCGGCCCACCCGCCGACCGCACCGCAACCCCCTCGTCCAGGTCGCCTTCGGCGTGCAGAACGCCCCGCCGGCCCGGCACCGGGACGCGGCCGGCGTCGAGTTCACCGGCGTCGAGCTGACCCCGGACTCCGCCCGGCTCGACCTGACCCTCTGGCTCGACGAGCGGCGGGACGGGCTGGCGGCGCTCTGGACGTACCGCACCGACCTGTTCGACCACGACGGGGTGGTCGCGTGGCACCGGCGCCTCACCGCGCTGCTGCGTACCGCCGCCGCCGACCCCCGGCGCAGTCTGGCCGACTGCGCCGACACCGCTGGGAGTGAGAGATGACAGAGCAGACCCGGAGCGCCGCGCGGCCCGTCCCCCGCCGCGGCCGCGACCGGAACCTGGTGGACGTCCACCCCGACTGGCCCGGCGGCCCGCTGCCGGCGCTGGTGCGGGCCAACGTGCCCGACGTCGACCTGGCCGGCTGGCTGGCCGGTCACCGGGACGAGGTGGACGAGCTGGCCCGCCGCGCCGGGGCCGTGCTGTTCCGCGGTTTCGCCGTGGCCGGCGCCGCCGACTTCCGCACCGTGATGGCCGCGCTCGCCGACGACGTGCTCTCCTACGGCGAGCGCTCCTCGCCCCGCAGCAAGGTCACCGAAGGCGTGTACACCTCCACCGAGCACCCCGCCGACCAGCCGATCGTGCTGCACAACGAGCAGTCGTACACGGTGCGGTGGCCGCTACGCATCGTCTTCCACTGCGAGGTGGCGCCGGCCGCCGGCGGTCGGACGCCGCTCGCCGACAGCCGCCGGGTGCTCGCCCGGCTCCGCCCCGAAACCCTCAAGGAGTTCGAGCGGCGCGGGGTGCTCTACCGGCGCAACTACCTGCCCGGCATCAGCCTCTCCTGGCAGACCGCGTTCCAGACCGACCGGCGCGAGGAGGTCGAGGCGTACTGCGCCCGGGCGCTGATCGACGTGGACTGGGTCGACGACCAGCAGCTGCGGACCCGGCAGGTCCGCCCGGCGGTACGCCGGCACCCGGTCACCGGGGAGCGGACCTGGTTCAACCACGCGCTGTTCTTCCACGTCACCTCCCTGCCCGACGACGTCAGCGCGGGCCTGCGGGCCGCCCTCGCCGAGGAGGACCTGCCCTACCAGACCGCGTACGGGGACGGCACACCCATCCCCGACGAGGTGCTGGCCGAGCTGCGCGCGGCGTACGCCGCCGAGACCCGCTCCTTCGACTGGCAGCGCGGCGACGTGCTGCTGGTGGAGAACATGCTGGCCGCGCACGCCCGCGACCCGTTCACCCCGCCGCGGCGGATCCTCACCGCGATGTCCGACCCGGTCGCCGCGCCCGAGCTGACCGAGGCGCTCCGGTCCGGCACGGTGCCGACGGGAGAGCTGTCGTGAGCGGGCCGGCGCCGCGTCGGCGCGGCACCGCCACGGTCACCTCCCCGGTGTCCCGGCGGGTGCTGGTGGACGAGGAGTTCGTGCTGCTGGTCGAGGCAGGCGTCCCCGACCTGGACCTGGCCGGCTGGCTCGCCGGCCGGCGCGGGGAACTGCTGCGGGACCTGGACCGCCACGGCGCGGTGTTCTTCCGCGGCTTCGAGGTGGGCACCGCCGACGACTTCAGCCGGGCCGCCCGGGCGGTCAGCCCCGACCTGCTCGGCTACCTGGAGCGGGCCGCCCCCCGCCACGAGGTCGCCGACCGGGTGTTCACGTCCACCGAGTTCAACGCCGAGCAGTGGATCCCGCTGCACCACGAGATGTCGTACTCGCACAACTGGCCCACCCACCTCTACTTCTGGTGTGCGCAGCCGGCCACCGGCAGCGGCGGGGCCACCCCGCTGGCCAGCGAGCGGGTCATCACCCCGCTGATCCCCGCCGAGGTGCGGGAACGGTTCCTCCGCGCCGGCGTCTGCTACGTGCGCAACTACGGGGCGCACCTGGACCTGCCCTGGCAGGAGGCGTTCCAGACCACCGACCGGGCGGAGGTGGAGGCGTACTGCGCCGCCTCCGCGACCGAGTTCACCTGGCTGGGCTCCGACGGGCTGCGCACCCGCGCCCGGCGGCAGGCGGTCGCCACGCACCCGCGTACCGGTGAGACGGTCTGGTTCAACCACGCCCACCTGTTCCACGTTTCGAACATGCCGGCCGAGGTGTCCGGCGCGCTGCTGCGCGAGTACGGCCCGGAGGGGCTGCCCCGCAACGCGTACTACGGCGACGGCGAACCGATCCCCGACGAGGTGGTCACCGGCATCCGCGAGCTGTACCGGCAGCACGCCGTCTCGGTGCCCTGGCAGCGCGGCGACGTGCTGGTGGTGGACAACTTCCTGGCCACCCACGGCCGGGAACCCTTCAGCGGCGACCGGCAGATCCTGGTCGCCATGTCCGATCTCTACGTCAACCGGAGTGCTCTGTGAACGGATACCGTCTGTCGCCGATCCAGCGCCTGGCCTGGTCCGGAAAGCAGGACCTGGTCCGGGCCCGGGTACGGCTGAGTCGGCCGCTGGACCGGGCGCGGTTGCAGGCCGCCGTCGACACGGTGGTGGCCCGGCACGAGGCGCTGCGGCTGACCCTGGTGCACCACCCCGGCCTGCGGGTGCCGTTGCAGGACGTGGACGACAGCCGGATCGTGGTGGTCGGCGGGCAGGGCGAGCTGTCGGTCACCCTCACCGACGACACCCTGGAGCTGACCGCCACCCCGCTGATCGCCGACCCGGCCAGCCTGCGGCTGCTCCTCGCCGACCTGGCCCGGGCCTACGCCGGCCAGCCGCTGCCGGAGGATGCGGAGGCGCTGCAGTTCCTCGACGTCGCCGAGTGGCAGCTCGAGGAGCGGGAGCAGAATCCGGTCCCCTCGCCCACCGCCCCGTCCGCGCGGCTGGTCACCCCGCACGGGGACGACCCGAGCGCGGTGGTCACCGCGACCGTCCCCGCCGGTGAGCTGGCCGGCATCGCCGGGGCCGCGGGGGTCGAGCCGGGCACGGTGCTCCTCGCCGCCTGGGCGCTCGCGGTGTCCCGCCGGGCCGAGAAACCGGACGGGGTCGACGAGGCGGACCTGGTGCTGGCCCGGTGGAGCGACGGCCGCCAGGCCGCGGGCACCGCCGAGGTGGTGGGTCCGCTGGGCGGCCACGGCCCGCTGCGGCTGGCCCTGCCGCTGCCCGCCGCCCCCGCCGAGCTGCTGGCCGTCGTCCGCGCCGCCGAGGTCGCCGCGGACGACACGTTCCACCTGGTCGACCCGGTGGACGAACAGTCCGCGGCGGTCGCCGGGTTCGCGGCGTCGCCCGCGCCGGACCCGGCCGCCGTGGCCGGCCTCGGCGGCACCACGGTGGAGGTGGCCGTCCCGCCGTCACCGGGCGGCCCGCAGCTGACCGCGCTGACCGACGGCGACCGGGTCACCCTGCGGGTGGTCGGCGGGCAGTGGCTGCTCGACGCGCTGCTGGTGATCCTGCGGACCCTGCCCGCCGCGCTCACCGAGGGCCTCCCCCTCCAGGCGCTCGGCGACGGGGAGGCCCGCTGGCTCGCCGACGCGGCCGGGGACATCGGCTCCGAGGCGCCGGTGCGCACCCTCGTCGACCTGCTCGAAGCGGGCCTCGCCGACGCCGACCCGAACGCCCCGGCGGTGGTCGCCGCGGACGGCGCGTACACCGTCGCCGAGCTGCGGGAGCGGGCCGCGCGGGTGGCCGGGGCGCTGGCCGCGCGGGGGGTGTCCGGCGCCGCGGTGGGGGTGCTGGCCGCCCGGTCCCGGGACACCGTGGTGGCGTTCCTCGGCGTGCTACGGGCCGGGGCGGTGTTCGTACCGCTGGACCCGGACGCCCCGGCGCAGCGGCTCACCGCCCAGCTCCGCGCGGTCGGTGCGCAGGTCGTCGTCGGCGCCGGGGCGCCCGCGACCGTGACGGTCGACGACCTCGTCGCGGCCGGTGACCGGCCGCCCGCCCCGGTGCCGGCCCCGGCCGACCCGGCGTACGTGATCTTCACGTCCGGCTCCACCGGCACACCCCGCCCGGTGCGCGTGTCGCACGGCGCCGCCGCGCACCTGGCCGGTGCCCTGGAACGGGCCGTGTACGCGGGCAGCCGCCCCGGGCTTCGGGTGGCGGTGAACGCCCCGCTCACCTTCGACGCCTCGGTGAAGCAGCTCGTGCAGCTCGCGCACGGCCGCAGCCTCTACCTGGTGCCCGAGGGGGTCCGCCGGGACGGGGCGGCCCTCGCGGCCGCGCTGGCCGACCACGGCGTCGACGTGCTCGACCTGACCCCCTCTCAGCTGCGCATCCTGCTCGCCGGGGCGGGCGACACCCGGCTGCCCGGCCTGCTGCTGCTCGGCGGGGAGGCCGTCGGGCCGAACCTGTGGGAGACGGTGGCGGCGCTGCCCGGCGTCCGCACGGTCAACCTGTACGGCCCGACGGAGTGCACGGTGGACACCAGCGCGGCGGAGATCCGCGCCGGGGACGCCCCGAGCATCGGCCGGCCGCTGCCCGGCGTCGCGGTCTGGGTGCTCGACGAGCAACTGCGGCCGGTGCCGCCGGGCGTGGCCGGTGAGCTGTGCGTCAGCGGGCCGCAGCTCGCCGACGGGTACCTGGGCGACCCGGAGACCAGCGCACGGCGGTTCGTCTCCGTGGCCCTGCCGGCCGGCCGCACCGAACGGGTGTACCGCACCGGCGACCGGGTCCGCTTCGACGCCGACCGGCGGCTGCGCTACCTCGGCCGCCTCGACGACCAGGTGAAGATCCACGGCTTCCGGGTGGAGCCCGGCGAGGTCGCCGCGGTCCTGCGCACGCATCCGGAGGTCGCCGACGCCGCCGTGGTCGCCCGCGACGACGACGGGCAGGGCGACAGGCTCGTCGCCTACGTCCGGCCGGGCGGCCCCGTCGCCGCCGTGGACGTCGAGCGGATCGCCGGGGTCAACCCGCACGAGACCCGCTACCTGTACGACGAGATCTTCGTGCAGCGGGTCTACCTGCGCGACGGCATCGTGCTGCGGCCCGGGGCGACCGTGCTGGACGTGGGCGCGAACATCGGCATGTTCTCGCTCTTCGTACACAGCGTCTGTCCGGACGCGACGATCCACGCGTTCGAACCGGTGCCGTCGGTGACCGACCTGCTGCGGCGCAATGTCACCGAGTTCGGCGTACCCGCCACGGTGCACGGGTTCGGGCTGTCCCGGGCCGCCGGTGAGGTCTCCTTCACCTACTACCCGGGCTATTCGATGATGTCCGGCCACGCCGCGTACGCCGACCCGGACGCCGAGATGTCGGTGATCAAGCGGTACCTCGCCAACGAGCGGGACGCCGGGGCGGGCGAGCGGGACGTACTGCTCGACCGGGTCGACGAGCTGCTCGCGGAACGCTTCGCCGGCCGGGAGCTCACCGTGCCGGTCCGGCCGCTGTCGGCGGTCATCGACGAGCTCGCCCCGAAGCGGATCGACCTGCTGAAGATCGACGTGCAGCGCGCCGAGGCGGACGTGCTCGCCGGCCTGGCGGATCGGCACTGGCCGCTGGTCGCGCAGGTCGCCATGGAGGTGCACGACGCGGCCGGCACCGACACCGAGGGCCGGCTGGCCGAGCTGGTCGCGTTCTTCGGCGAGCGCGGCTTCGACGTGGTCACCCGGCAGGACGACCTGCTCGCCGGCACCGACCGGCACACCCTGCACGCGGTACGTCCCGAGTACGCCGCCGATCCGCGCCCGGCGGTGGTCGTGCCGGCCGGACCGGCCGCCGGTCCGCTCGACGAACGCCTGGCCGGCTGGCTGGCCGGCCGGCTCCCCGCGCACCTGGTCCCGGCCGCGGTCGTCCTCCTCGACGAGCTGCCGCTGACCGGCAACGGCAAGCTGGACCGGGCGGCGCTGCCCGCGCCCCGGCTCGACCGGCCCCGCGGCGGCGCGGCGGTGGCGCCCGCCAACTGGGCCGAGGAGATCCTGGTCGAGGCGTGGCAGGAGATCCTCGGGGTGGAGTCCGTCGGGGTGACCGACAGCTTCTTCGCCCTCGGCGGCGACTCCATCCGCAGCATCCAGATGCAGGTCGCGGCGAACCGGCGGGGGCTGTCCTTCCGGCTGGCCGACATCTTCACGTACCAGTCGATCCGGGAGCTCGTCGCGCACGGGGAGATCACCCTCGACGGCGCCCTCCCGGTCGCGGTGGCCGGGCAGGACGGGCGGTTCGCGCTGGTCACCGCCGCCGATCGCGACCTGCTGCCGGCCGGGCTCGCCGACGCGTACCCGATGACCGCCCTCCAGCAGGGCATGGTCTACCACGGTGAGCTGACCGGCGACCCGGCGATGTACCACAACGTCACCGCGCACCGGATCGCCGCGCCGCTGGACGCGGCGGCGCTGCGCCGCGCGCTGGCCGGTCTGGTCGCCGCCCACCCGGTCCTGCGGACCGGGTTCGCGCTGGGCGCGTACTCCGAGCCGTTGCAGCTCGTGCACGCCGACGTGCCGGTCGACCTGCCGGTGACCGACCTGGCTGGCGTCGACCCGCAGACCCGTCGGGGGCGGATCGACGACCTCGTCGCCCAGGAGCGGGTGCGTCCCTTCGACTGGGCCCGTCCGCCGCTGCTGCGGCTGCACGCGGTCCGGGAGGACGCCGACGCGTTCACCCTGCTCGTCGCCGAGTACCACGGCATCCTCGACGGCTGGAGCCTGCACCTGTTCCTCACCGACCTGCTCGCCGGGTACGACCGGGAACGGGCCGGCGCGGCCCGCCCGGCCCGGCCCGGCCTGCCGTTCCGCGAGTACGTGACGGCCGAGCGGCGTGCCCTGGCCGACCCGGTGACCCGGCGGTTCTGGCTGGAGGGGACCGGCAGGGTGGCGCCGCTGCTGCTCGGCGGGCCGGCACCGCGGACCACCACCACCCAGCGGGTGTCGCTCAGGGCCGGCACGACCGACACGGTCACCGAGGCGGCCCGGGCCGCCGGCGTACCGGTCAAGTCCTGGCTGCTCGCCGTCCACCTGAGGCTGATCGGCGAGCTGTCCGGCCGGGACGACGTGGTGAGCGGACTGGTGGTCGGCGGCCGCCCGGAGGGGGACGGCAGCGACGCCACCCTCGGGCTGTTCCTCAACACCCTGCCGGTGACCCTGCGGCTGGGCACCCGGTGCCTGACCGAGCTGGCCGCCGAGGTGTGGCGGGCCGAGCGGGCGCTGATGGGGCACCACCGCTTCCCGCTCGCGGAAATCGCCCGCGCCGGTGGGAGCGGCCTCCGGTTCGACCACTTCTTCAACTGGACCCACTTCCCGAACGGGCCGGCCGACGGGGGTAGCCGCGTCGTGGACAGCCGGGGCATCACCGTGGACGTCGCGTTCAGCCTGGCCGTCGACGCCGAACTCGACGCCGGCACCGGCGATCTCGCCCTCACCGTGCAGTACGACCACCGGCACGTCACCGCGGACCGGGTGGACGCCTACGCCGACGGCTTCCGCCGGCTGCTGGCGGCCGACCCGAGCGCGCCGCTGCCGCCCGTGGCCGTCGGCGGGCCGGCGGCCGACGACCCGCGGGCCCGGTGGGCGCCCCGGGTGGCGGCGGCCTGGCAGGAGGTGCTCGGGGCCGCACCGCGCGACCCGTCGGCCGGTTTCCTGGCCGCCGGCGGGGATTCGCTGCGCGCCCTGCGGCTGGTCACCGTACTGCGCCAGCGCCACGGCAGCGACCTGACGCTGCCCGAGTTCATGGCGCTGGGCAGCTACGACGCGCTGGTCGACCGGGTGGCCCGGGACGCCTGACCACCCTCGACCGTCCCGGTCGGCTGATTCGAGAGGAGTGCCGGTGACCGGCTTCGGCACCACCGCCGTGCACGGCGACGACGCCCTGATCCCTGGTGCGGCGGTAGCACCGCCGATCGTGCAGAGCGCGACCTTCAGCGCCGAGTCCGACGAGCGGTTCACCGAGATCGCCACCGAGCCCCGGGGCAGCACCTTCTACACGCGGTACGGCAACCCCAACCACGCCCAGGTGGCCGCCGTGGTCGCCGAACTGGAGGGGGCGCAGGCGGGCCTGGTCACCGCCTCGGGGATGGGGGCGATCAGCACCGTCGCGCTGGCCCTGCTCTCCGCCGGGGACCACGTGGTGGTGCAGCGGAGCACGTACGGCGGCACCACCTCGCTCGCCACCGGTCTGCTGGCGCGCTTCGGGGTCTCCTGCACCCAGGTCGACCAGACCGACGCCGAGGCGTTCGGGCGGGCGTTGCGCCCGCGTACCCGCCTGGTGCTGGTGGAGACGCCGAGCAATCCGCTGCTGGAGCTGACCGACCTGACCGCGGTGGTGGCGTCGGCCCATGCGGCGGGCGCGCTGGTGGTGGTCGACAACACCTTCGCCACACCGGTGAACCAGCGTCCGACGAGCGCCGGGGCGGACCTGGTCTGGCACAGCGGCACCAAGTTCCTCGGCGGCCACTCCGACGTGTCGGCGGGGGTGGTGGTCGGCCCCGCCGAGCTGATCGAGCGGATCTGGCGGACGGCGATCGTCACGGGCAGCACCCTCGGCCCGGTGGACGCCTGGCTGCTGCTGCGCGGTATCCGTACGCTGCCGCTGCGGGTGGAGCGGCACAACACCAACGCCCTCGCGCTGGCCCGGGCCCTGGAGGGGCATCCGGCGGTGGCCCGGGTTCGCTACCCGGGGCTACCGTCGCATCCCCAGCACGAGCTGGCCCGCCGGCAGATGGCCGGATTCGGCGGGGTGCTCAGCGTCGACCTGGCGGCGGGCCGGGCGGGGGCCGGGGCGCTGCTGTCCGGGCTGCGGCTGGCCAAGCGGGCGGCCAGCCTGGGCAGCGTCAGCACCCTGGTGGTGCATCCGCGGTCGATGTGGGCGGGGATAGTGGACGCCGAGCAGCTCGCCGCCACCGGCATCGGGGACGGGCTGGTCCGCGTCTCGACCGGCATCGAGGACACCGCCGACCTGGTGGACGACTTCCTGGCGGCGCTGGACAAGGCCTAGCTGTACTGCCAGGGAGATTGGTTGAGGTCGTGTGACGACACGACGTAGACAGACGTGATGACGAAGGCCTCCGGTTGTGGAGTGGAGCTGTCTAGGAACCGCTCCGGCGACCAGGGGACCTTCGTGTCCCACGCTAACGCCGCTTTGACTCCTCGTGCACGTCTTCGTCTGGCGCGTCTGATCGTGGATCAGGGGTGGCGGGTCGCCCGTGCCGCGGAGCGCTACGACGTGTCCTGGCCGACGGCATAACGGTGGGCGGTCCGGTATACCGAGCTCGGCGAGGCCGGGATGGCCGATCGGTCGTCCCGGCCTCGCCGCAGCCGCCTCGGGGGGGGGGGGGGGGGGGACAGGGGGGGGGGGGGGGGGGGG